>JBKPCZ010000264.1:0-4070 GCA_046727665.1 Chloroflexota bacterium | reverse complement strand
CCGCGTGCGACGTGTCAGGCCGGGAGATACGCGGGCGTGATCGTCCTTACACGGAGGGTGTCATCGGGGCGGCGTAGGAGAATTGAACTCCTCTAGCCAGATCCACAATCTGGAGCCTTACCACTAGGCTAACGCCGCCGTGAGCGGAGAGTTCTCCGCTAGCCAATTGTACCGAGGAGTCCGGACCGCGACGCGCGGATCGCTCCGTATCCAGCGACGCGGAACGTGCGCGCGACTATCGCGTCCACGGTCTGCCACGGGCACTACATGATGTGGTCGCGGGATCAGGCGAAGGGTCGCGACGCGCGGATCGTTCCGCTGCGGTGAGCTAGGGCCTCTTCCCGCCCGCGGCGCCCGGCGCGAGAGATCCAGGCCCCGGCGTCGACTTCACATCCGTCTTCCCGTCCGCGGTCCGATTCACATCGACGTTCACGTGGCCCTGACCACTCGTGTCCGCCTGCACCGTGCTGTCGACCTGGACCGGTTCGCCGCCCTTGTCCTCGACCGTGGTCTGCACCTCGACGTCACCGCCCCCGGTCTTGCGCACCAGAGCCTCGAGGCGTCCGTCGGCGACGTTCGGGAGCACGATCTGGAGCTTCCCGTCCGTGGTCTTCACGAGCTGCGCGCCGGGTGTCTCGATCCGCCGCCTCCCGTTCTTGTCGATCCCGTTGGCGCGGCCCTCGGAGTCGATGACGAGAGAGTTCTGGCCGTCCACCGTCAATGTGATCGTGCGCTCGGGCTGCGGCGCTGCCGCCGCCGGCGCGGGACGCGCGTTCTTCCGCTGTTCGTGGGTCTTCCCGGCCGGGACCGTCACGTCGACGGTCTGTCCCGGATGGTCCGGGTCCGCAACGCGATCGACGACGGTGCCCTCGGTCGTCGTGACGACGGTCCGGTCGCCGTCGGTCTCCACCTGGAACATGGTGCCGCGCACCGAGGCGGTGCTGGCCGGTGTCCTCACTTCGTACCGCGAGTTGCCGGTGATGAGCCTCGTCACGACATGCCAGGTACGACCGATGGTCTGCTGCATGACGACGACCGTGCTGCCGTCGGTGAACGACGACGCTGTCTCGATGGTGAGCTCGGTGTCCGGCTCGACGCTGACCGTCGAGCCCTCGAAGTACGTGAGCACAGCCCGCGCGCCGTCGCCGCTGCGGATGGAGTCGCCCGCGACGAGGACCTCGCCATCGGTCGCGCTCACGAACGCGCCCGTCGCGCCGTGGCGCACCAGGATGTCGCCGGAGATGATCGTCACCGTCGTCGCCGCGCCGAGCGCGCGACCGCCGAACGTCCCGCTCACGCCGAGCGCGATGAAGAGGACGAAGCCGAGGACGACGATCCCGACCGCCGTCCGAAGGCCCCCCATCCGCACCACGCCAGCGGGTTTACCCGTCTTTGCCACCGCGAGTGAGCCTATGGGCGGGTACTAGACGCTCATCTGCCGTTCGGGGGAGAGGCCGGTCTCAGGCATGTACCAGACGAACATGTGACGCGGACTCGACGTCCGCCGGCGAAAGCTAATCGCGCGGTGGCGAATATTCCGAGAGCGTGACGAGGAACGGTCGCGTCCTTCCGGCTTGGATCGTGAGCGGCTCGGCGAGTCCGGCTTTGGCGAACACCGCGATGCGGAGCCCGTGGAGTCGCTCGGCGCTCCGCTGCCACTCCGTTCCGCACACCGGACAGACGAACGGTCCATCCGGCATGCGCTCGCCGTGCGCGAGGAGGATCTTGGCGCAGCAGCGCTCGACGTTAGGCTGGTGGCCGTCCGCGGCACCGAGGTACGGGAACGAGGCCTGAGGGCCGACGCGCGTGCGGCGCGTGAAAACGCGGCCGTCGGCGCGCCGGTACGTCTCCGCTCCGGTCTTGGCCCAGTCGGTGGCGCACTCGGGGCAGCGGAACGCCCGACCCGGTTCGTAGAAGCCGCCCCATTCGATGATCCAGTCCTCGCAGCAGTCGGCGAGGATGACGCGCTCGGTCACGGCCTCATGCCTCGAGCAGCCAGCAGAGGATCGCCTTCTGCGTATGCAGCCGGTTCTCGGATTGATCGAACACCGCGCTCTGCGGTCCGTCCAAAACGTCGTCGGTGATCTCTTCGCCGCGGTGTGCCGGCAGGTCGTGCATCACGATCGCGTCCGGCTTCGCGTGCCGAAGCAGCTCGGCGTTCACCTGATAGCCGATGAAGGCCCGCCGACGCCGCTCGTACTCCTGCTCCTGTCCCATGCTCGTCCACACATCGGTATAGACCACGTCGGCGTCGCGTACGGCCGCGACCGGATCCGCGCCGAGCGTCACGACGCCGCCGCTCTCGCGTGCGGCGCGGTCGGTGAGCTCGCGATACCGCGGCGAGGGCTCGTATCCGGCCGGCGTGGCGATGCGCAGCGTCGCACCGCTCTTCGCCACACCCAGCATGAGCGAATGCAGCACGTTGTTCCCGTCACCGACGTAGGCGACCGTCACGCGACGCAGGTCGCCCTTGCGCTCGCGGATGGTGAACACGTCCGCGAGGCCCTGGCAGGGATGCGACAGGTCCGACAGTCCGTTGACGACCGGCACCGTCGCAAAGCGCGCGAACTCCTCGATGGTCTCGTGCGCGTACGTGCGAAGGACCACCGCATCCACGAGCCGACTCACGACGCGCGCGACATCGGCGACGCTCTCGCGGCGGCCGAGGCCGACCTCCTGCGGCGACAGGTAGACGCAGTGGCCGCCGAGCTCGGCCATCGCGACGTCGAACGAGAGCCGCGTGCGCAGGCTCGGCTTCTCGAAGATCTGCGCCAGCGTCCGCGCGCGCAGCAGCGGCTCGCGCGACGCGCGGTGCGCCTTGAGCTCGGCGGCGCGATCGAGCAGCCGGCGCAGCTCGGACGCATCGAGGTCCGCGATCGAGACGAAGTGGCGCGCGCGCGCAGCGACGGCCATCAGAGCGCGCGCAGCGCGGGACGTCCGCGCTGTTCGACCAGATCGATCAGCGCGCGCGCGACCCGCTCGGGATCGTGGCGGATCGTGTCCTCCTTCAGCCAGAGATCACGCGGCCCGCTCCACTTGTCGATGATCGCCGCGCTCACCGGACGCACTCCCAGTCCGCGGATGCGGGCGAGCTGATCGTCGGTGGGCTCGAGCAGATCGAGTCCCTTCTCCGCGTAGTGCAGGCGCAGGTGCGCGGGCGGCGGGTCGTTGTTGACGAGCACGGCATCGAGACCCGATCCACCGAGGTAATCCTGGGCCGCGCGAACGTGATCCGACAGGGAGAGCGTGTCGGTCTGTCCCGGCTGACGTGTCGTGTTCGCGACGTACACGACGAGACCATCGGCGTTGGCGATCGCACGCGCGATCTCGGGCACGAGAAGGCAGGCGCACACCGTCGTGTACAGACTCCCCGGACCGAGGGTGATGAGATCTGCCGATGCGATCGCCTCGACGCTTCCCGGCGTCGCGCCGACAGCGGTGTCCTTCAGGAAGACCCGCTCGATCGGCGCCTTCCCGGTGGCGCGGACGCTCACCTCCGTCTCGACGATCGTGCCATCGGTGAGCTCGGCGCAGAGATGTGTGTTGTAGAGGGTGACGGGAAGCACGCGGCCGCGGAGCTTGAGCAGGCGCGAGGCCTCTTCGACCGCGGCGAGGAACGATCCCTCCTGCTGCGTCAGCGCCGCGAGGAAGAGGTTGCCGAAGGCCATGCCGTTCAGGTCCTCGCTCTTGTCCGTCTCGAAGCGGTGGTTGAAGAGCCGCGTGAGGACAGGATCGCCCTCCGCGAGAACGGTCAGCGCGTTGCGGATGTCACCGGGCGCCGGGACGTCCAGAGCGATGCGCACCTTGCCGGTCGATCGTCCCGAATCGGTAACGGCGATGAGTCCGGTGATGTCGGAGGTGTATGCGCGCAGGCCCGCCATCACCGTCGGAGCGCCCAGGCCACCGCCTACGCAGACGACCTTGAGTGGTTCCATCGCCGCATCTTCGCAGATATGCACCCCCTTGCTAGCCTGAGCAGACGTGAAGCGCGCGGGCGCGTTCCTTCCGCTGTGGGCGCTGCAGTTCGTGATCGGCATGTTCGCGGTGCTGCTCGCCGTTGGGCTCTTCGC
>JBKPCZ010000263.1:0-3340 GCA_046727665.1 Chloroflexota bacterium | reverse complement strand
CAGCAGGCTGCGCGCTTTCAGGAGCACCAGACGGGACGCGAGCGCGAGGAACGCCGAGACCTCTTCGGCGGGAAGCGCATCGAGGGCGCGGACGCGCGCGAGGTACGCGTCGGCCAGATCGCCCAGTCGCACGGTCAGGACATCGAGCTTCTTCTCCTCGACCAGCTCGAGCAGGAGGTCGAGCGGCCCATCGAAGCCCTCGACGGTGACGTGCGGTCCCTCCGGTCCGAGCATCAGGGTAGCGCCTCGCGATCGGCGCGCGCGAGCAGGCGTTCATCCGTGTCGCGCGGCGTTTCGTGGTGACGAGCGATGAGTCGCACCACGCGAGGTGACCGGCCCTCGATCTGCGCTTGCGCCGCGCCACGGCGTGCGTGGTCGAGATACAGGGCGAGTGTCGACTCGCCTCTCGCGAGACGCTCGCGGAGCGCGGGCGGGACGCGCGCGAGCAGCACGCCTGCAACGCGGTGCCAGAGCTTTGTGCCAGAGGGCTTTCCGCGGTCGTGCAGGAGTCCGGCGAGGATCAGCTCTTCGTCCGCGCCCAGCTCGCGCAAGACCGCGGCGGTCCGTTCCGCGTGCCGCGTATCGCTGTCGGGCGCTACGACGAAGCGGACCGTCTGCTGAACGCGCTCGCGCATGTCAGACGCCGAGGAGGATCCTGGCGATCGCCACCGCCGGCGCGAACACCAGTGCGCGAAGGATCCCCGGCGCCAGAAGCAGGATGAACAGAAGGAGGAACGGTCCGTACTGCTGATACGTGCGCCACGAGTACTGCTGGCGGGGCGGCAGCAGTCCATACACGACGTTGGAGCCGTCCAGTGGTGGTATGGGGATGAGGTTGAAGATCGCGAGGACGCAGTTCAGCTGGACGATCGCAAGAAGGACCTCCTCATACACACCGCCACCGACGAGGGACGCCGCGCCGAAGCGGAGCGGGATCGCGCAGAGCGCGGCGAGGGCGAGGTTCGCCAGCGGACCCGCGAGCGCCACGACCGTGACGGCCAGACTCGAGCGCAGCCGCGCCTCGTTGAACGGGACCGGCTTGCCGTACCCGAATCCCGCGAGGACCAGCAGCAGCGTCCCGAACGGATCGAGGTGGACCATCGGGTTGAGGCTCAGCCGGCCCAGGAGGCGCGCGGTGTCGTCGCCGAGCCGGTGCGCCGCATACGCGTGCATGAACTCGTGGACCGTGATGCCGAGCACGAGCGCGATGATCCACGCGATGAAGGCGATCGGGTCGCGGCCGGCGTTCTGGACGGGTGAGACCAGGCTCCCGCTGATGAAGCCGTACGCGAGGAGGATGAGGCCGAAGAGGAGGAGCGGATCGATCCCGCCGGGCCCACCCAGTCCTCGTCGAGCGATCACTCTCCCTCAGTCTATGGAGGTCAGCGGCTCGCGATGCGACCGAGGACGAGGCGACGCGGTGGGACCCGCCGCGCGCTCCACCGGTAGGCGCTGCGGATCTCCTCGATGGCGGCCGCATCCGCGGGCCGGCCCGCGACATGGACATCGGCGTACGGCTGTCCGCGCTCGACGCGATCGCCCACCTTCGCGTGCAGGACGATGCCGGTGCGCAGGTCGATCGCATCGCCCTTCTTCTCCCGGCCCGCGCCGAGCCGGACCGAGGCCATCCCGATGCGGTCGGCCGCTATCGCAGCGACGAAGGCGGTCCGCGGCGCCTCCAGGCGCTCGACGCGCGGCGCGCGCGGGAGCCGGCCGGGGTCATCGACGGCGCGCGCGTCGCCGCCCTGCGCGGAGACGAGCTCTCGCAGCTTCGCCAGCCCGCTTCCGTCGGACAGCGCGCGATCGATCCGGGCGAGCGCGCTCTTCGCGTCGCGCGCCTTCCGACCGCGCACGAGCATCTCTGCGGCGGCGAGACGTGCGAGCCGCACGAGATCGCCGGGCCCGCGGCCACGCAGCGTCTCGATCGCCTCGGCCACCTCCAGCGCGTTGCCCACGGCGCGCCCGAGCGGCTGCTCCATATCGGTGAGCTCGCACGTCACCGCGAGACCGTGCGCGACGCCGATCGCGACCATGGCCCGGGCGAGCGCGCGCGCCGACGGGAGATCCTTCATGAACGCGCCGCTGCCGACCTTCACGTCGAGGACGACGGCGTGCGCGCCCGCGGCGATCTTCTTCGACATGATGCTCGAGGCGATGAGCGGGATCGCCGGCACGGTTCCGGTCGCATCGCGCAGCGCGTAGAGCAGTCCGTCCGCGGGCGCGAGCTCCTTCGTCTGCCCGGTCACGACGATCCCGATGCGCTCCAGCTGGGCCAGGAATTCCGCGGTCGTGAGATCGACGCGATAGCCGGTGAACGACTCGAGCTTGTCGAGCGTGCCGCCCGAGAAGCCGAGACCGCGCCCGCTCATCTTCGCGACGGGAAGGCCACATGCGGCGACGAGTGGCGCGACCACCAGCGTCGTCTTGTCCCCCACTCCGCCGGTGGAGTGCTTGTCGACGACACG
Source organism: Chloroflexota bacterium (assembly GCA_046727665.1). Taxonomy (GTDB): domain Bacteria; phylum Chloroflexota; class Limnocylindria; order P2-11E; family P2-11E; genus CF-39. The sequence continues at coordinate 875 of JBKPCZ010000263.1, read as the reverse complement.
ACCGAAGCGCGAGAGGTCGAGACGTTCTCCCGACGCCACCATGCTCGCGGTGAGGGCCGCGGTCTCCTTCGCGTCCATCCCGCGCCACACCACCGCCATGCAGAACGCCGCCATCTGGTAATCGGGGATCTCGCCTTTCGTGTAGCCCTGGACGAGGTGGTCGATCTCCTCGGCGGTGAGCTTCTCGCCGTCCCGCTTGCGCTCGATGAGCTCTACGGCGCGCACTAGGCGCCCCGTGAGGCCGGGAACGGCATCACAGCCTCGCGACGACGCCCTTCACGACCGTCGCGAGTCGCGCTCCCGCCTTGTTCGCGACCGCGAGGACCTCCTCGTGCGTGACGTGCTGGATGAGGCCCGGGATGCCCGTCGCCATGTCGGTCACGGTCGAGATCGCGAGGATGCGCATCCCCATGTGACGCGCGACCAGCACCTCGGGCACGGTGCTCATGCCGACAGCGTCGGCGCCAAAGCCGCGGAGCATCCGGAGCTCCGCGGGCGTCTCGAAGTTCGGACCCGCGACCGCGACATACACGCCTTCCTTCAGCTTTGGATCGACGGCGTGCGCGAGCTTGCGCAGCTCCTCGGTGTACGCGCCGACCATGTCCGGAAAGCGTGGTCCGAGCGCGTCATCGTTCGGGCCGCGCAGCGGATTCGTTCCCATGAAGTTGATGTGATCGCTCATCACCATCAGGTCGCCGTTCTCGTACGAGGGATTCAGCCCACCGCAGGCGTTGGTGAGGATGATCGTGTCGATGCCCCAGGCCTTGAACACGCGCACGGGGAACGCGACGTCCTGGATGTCGTAGCCCTCGTAGTAGTGGAGCCGCCCCTTCATCACCGCGACGGGCTTGCCTTCGAGCGTGCCGACCACGAGC
>JBKPCZ010000262.1:0-9864 GCA_046727665.1 Chloroflexota bacterium | reverse complement strand
AAGCACCAGCGCGTGCGGCTCCGCGCCGCTGCCCCAGGTCGTGACCCGAAGCCGATATGGACCGTTCTGCACGGCCCGCACTTCCATGCCGCCATAAATGCAGACATCGTGCCGAACGGTCCAGGACGCTTATCAGCCTCTGGTCAGGGACGCAGGCGAAGCTCGATCCCGATCCACGCCGGCTGTTTCGCGAAACCCATCGCCTCGTTGATCGCGAGCATGGGCCGGTTGCGCTGATCGTTCCAAGTCTTGATGTGATCGACGCCACATCGCTGTGCGTAACGAACGGTCTCGAGCTTCAGGACCATGGCGAGTCCCCGACCCCGTGCCTCGCGTCGCACGCCCGTGAGTCCTTGCCAGATGAACGAGGGGTCTTCGATGGACCGTTGCAGATTCGATACAGCGAGCCAGCGTCCCGTCGCATCGATCGCGACGAAGAAGGCGTCGGCCAGAAAGCTCGGCGCATCGATCCAGTCCTGGCGCCACTCCTCGAACGTCACGTCCGTCGGCGCATCGACCGCCGGGACGTCACGCCGGCACTCGTCGGTGAGCTCGAAGGCCTTGCGCGTCGCATCCGGGTCACGCGCCAGCTCATCGGCGTAGGTGCTGATGCGAATGCCCTGCGCGGTCACTCGCTCGGTGGCTCCGGCGAACCGCTCGAAATCGAAGCCCGCGACGGGCAGACGGGACTCCCAGTCGCGCTTCACCTCGACCCAGCCGCGCTTCTGCGTGAACTCGACGCCGTCGGTCATCGATTCCTTGACGCCCGCCGTCGCGGCGAGCGCGTTCCGCTCGCGCAGGACCTTGACGCCTGTGTCGTGGAGCGCGCTGCCATGACCCCGTCGTCGATGGTCCGGCAACACCCACAGGTCGAAGGCGTACCGATCCGGGTGGAAGCGCGATGGACGGTGGTAAACCTCGACCGAGCCGACGACGCGGCCGTCCTCCTCGGCGACGACCCGCGTCTTGAAGAACCGGCTGTGGTCCCATTTCTCATCCTGATGACGAGATTCCTCGACCGACCAGGGATATTCCGGATAGCAGGCGTTGCTGCCGGCCACCCACGCGGGGTAGTCGTCGGCCGTGAACGCGCGCAGACGTGCGGTGGTCGTCTTCATCGGTCGCGTGACTGTACGCGACGGAGCCGCTCCGCGAATGTCATTTCCGTCACTCGCCGGCGAGCGCGAGCTCCAGCTGGTTCTCGACCGCGCGCAGCAGCTTCACCGTCCCGAAGTCGTGACGGTGGAGGGGCGTGAGGCCACGAGCCCGCAGCGCGGCGCGGTGGTCGATCGTCGGATAGCCGCAGTTGTGCTCCCAGCCGTAGCCGGGGTACTTGCGCGCGAGGCTCGTCATGAGTCGGTCACGTGTCACCTTCGCGACGATCGACGCTGCCGCGATGGCAAAGCTCTTGGTGTCGCCCCTCACGATCTCGCTGTGACGTCCCGGCGCGAACGCGGGGTCGAGGATGCGCCGTCCATCGACGAGCACCCAGTCGTACTCGCCGATCTGGCGCAGCGCGCGAGTCATCGCAACGTGGCTGGCGTGATAGATGTTGAGGCGATGGATCTCCGAGACGGACGCGGCACCGATGCCGACGCGGACGACGCGCGAGCGGATGAGCTCGAACAGCTCCTCGCGCTGTGGACGCGTCAGCAGCTTGGAGTCCCTCACGCGGCGGATGAGCTTGGTATCCGGCGTGACGAGGCACGCGGCCGCCACCACCGGTCCGGCGAGCGCGGCCATGCCGACCTCGTCGACGCCGACGACACGCAGGAGACCTTGGGACCAGAGCTCTTTCTCGAAACGGAGCGTGGGCACGCTCCTAGGCTACCGGTTCATCGCAGGGGGAGACCCCCTGCAACCCCCCCACTAGCGGCGCTTTTCCCGGATGGTGGCGGCCTTCCCCACTCGCTCGCGGAGGAAGTAGAGGGCCGCGCGGCGCGCGTGCCCGTGGCGCAAGAGCTCGATCTTCTCGACGCGCGGCGAATGGACGAGGAACGTGCGCTCGACGCCGATGCCGCTGGCGATCCGACGCACGGTGATCTGCTCGTCGAGCCCGCCGTTGCGCACGCGCAGGACGGTGCCCTCGAATTTCTGAAGGCGCTCGCGGTTGCCTTCGACGACCCGGACGCTCACGGCCACGGTGTCACCAGGCCGGACCTCGGGGACCTCGGCCTTTTGCTGCTCGGAGGCAAGCGTCTTCAAGACGTCGTTCATTGGCATGGTGATGGCACTCACGGAGTGGAGGAATTCTACCAGAGGGATCGCGCCGCTGTCGCGCTCAGGCCGTATCGGTCAGCGCTTCGCCTTCTTCAGTCGGTCGAGGATCGTCACGTGCGACACGCCGAAGTGCGTCGCGAGCTGCCGCACCGTGAGGCCGGTCGCGCGCATGCGCGTGACCTCGGTCACGCTCGGACCACGCTGGACGCTTCGTGCCGCGCGAAGACGCACGCCGGCGGCGCGCAGGCGGACACGCACGGTCGCGGGTGAGATGCCGAACCGCGCGGCGATCCGGTACGACCCGACGCCAGAGCGATACGCGTCGACGAGGTCCGAGTCGGCGACGCTCGCCTTCCGCGCCGGCGCGCGCGGAAGCCTGGCCCGCTCGGCCGGGGTGAGCTTGGCCTTCTCCAGCAGATCCGGCCGCCGCTCGGCGGTACGCCGTATCGATTCGGCCCGGCGCCACTTTCCGATCGCACCGTGATCGCCGGAGATCAGGACCGACGGGACCTTGCGTCCTTCGAACTCGGGCGGGCGCGTGTACTGAGGTCCCTCCAGGAGCCCTTCGGTGTGCGACTCGTGCGCGAGCGACTCGGGGTCGATGACCTTCGGCACGAGGCGCGTGACCGCGTCGATCACGACCATCGCCGCGAGCTCTCCTCCGGTGAGCACGTAATCACCGATCGACAGCTCCTCATCGACGTCCGACTCCACGACGCGCTCGTCGACGCCTTCGTAGTGACCACAGACGAGGACGAGATGTGCCTCGGCGGCGAGGCGGCGGGCCGCGGCCTGATCGAAGAGGCGTCCCTGCGCGGAGAGGAGCACGACATGTCCATCGCCGCCGCGCGCCGCGCGGATCGCGCGTGTGAGCGGTTCCGGCTTCAGCACCATGCCCGCACCACCGCCGTAGGGCGCATCGTCCGCCACGTGGTGCTTGTCGGTCGCGTGCTCGCGGATGTCGTGGACCTGGAGCTCGAGGCGGCCCGCCTGCCGCGCGCGCGCGACGATGCTCTCGGCGAACGGGCTGTCGAACATACGCGGAAAGAGCGTGAGGACGTCGATGCGCAGCGTGTCGCTCATGCCAGCTCGTCCTGCGGGACCGCGACGATGCGGCCCGCCTCGACATCCACGGCCTTCACGACGGACTCCAGCATCGGGAGAAGTCGTTCGCGACCGGACTCGTCGGCGACGACGAGGACGTCGTTCTCGCCCGCGCGGAGCAGCTCGCGAACGACGCCGAGCGCCGTGCCGTCGGGCGTCTCCACCCGCGCGTCGAGCAGATCCGCCCAGAGGTATGCGCCCGCGGTGGCCCGCCGCGATTCGCTGCGCGCCACGCGGAGGAACCGGCGCCGCAGCGTCTCCGCGGCCTCGCGCGTGTCGTATCCCTCGAACCGCACGATGGGTTTCGCGACCTCGCCGCGCACGCCGGCAACGGTGAGCGGTCCGATGTCGTCGCACTGGAGCACCGCGCCCGCGCGGAAGCGGTCGGCGACGTCGGTGCGGGGATCGACGCGCACCTCGCCGCGGACGCCGTGCGGGCCGAGGATGTAGCCGACGACGAGATCGTCGTCGCTAATCGATCTCGAGGTTGACCTTGGTCCCATCGCGCGTCGCCATCACTTTCAGCAGCGCGCGGATGGCCTTGGCGATGCGGCCGCCGCGGCCGATGACCTTCCCGACATCCGCCTCGCCGACCTGGAGGTGGAGCTTGATGAAGTCGCCGTCGAGCTCCTCGGTCACGACGACCGCGCTCGGATCCTCGACCAGCTGCTTCGCGACGTGCTCGAGGAGCGTGCGCATGCGTGACGCCTCAGGCGCAGCCGGGCCGTTCATCGGACGGTCGGCGGGACCTCGCTGTCGGCCAGACCGCTCTTCACGAGGAGCGAGCGCGCGGTCGCCGTCGGGCGCGCGCCGTTCTTGATCCAGTGGCGGGCGCGTTCGGGGTTGATGACGAGCTCGACCGGCTCGCGCAGCGGGTCGTAGTGCCCGATGGCCTCGATGAACTTCCCGTTACGCGGGGCGCGGGAGTCGGCGACCACGACGCGGTAGGTCGGCGCCTTGGTCTTGCCGACACGGCGCAGGCGAATGTGCACAGCCAATCTGTCGAATGTCCTCCTGGAAATCAGCGAATGGAGCGGGTGCGAAGGACCAGTGTACGAGGAAGACCGTGGCGCGGTCTAGCGGCCGCCCTGATCCCGTCGCACGGTCCGCAGGTAGCGCACCGCGGCCGCGTTCACCATCACAACTTCGCCGGCCCGCTCGAAGCGCACGAAGCCTCCGGCGGCCAGCTTCGCAGCGACGCTCGCCAGCGGCTCCTCGACGATGATCGCGTCGTCTTTCGCGAAGGTGATGCTCGTTTCGTCTGCCACGGCCTTAGCCTAAAGCCTCATCCCGGGGAGCTTGGGCAGGCGGCCACCCTTCGCCAGCGTGCCCATCTGCTTCATGACCTTCTGCATCTCCGCGAATTGCTTGAGCAGCTGGTTCACGTCCGAGACCTTCGTTCCCGAGCCCGCCGCGATACGCCGGCGACGCGAGCCATTGATGAGCGACGGCTCCGCGCGCTCCGCCCTGGTCATCGACGAAATGATCGCCTCGATCCGTTTTAGCTCGCGCTCGGCCTCCGGGCCTTCAGGCAGCTGCTTCGCGAGGCCACCCATGCCCGGGATCATCTTCAACAGGTCACCGAGCGGCCCCATCTTCTTCAGCTGCTGGAGCTGCATGTAGAAGTCGTCGAAGGTGAAGCGCGCCTCCATGATCTTCTTCGCCTGTTCCTCGGCGGTCTTGCGATCGACGGTCTCCTGCGCGCGCTCGACGAGCGTGAGGATGTCCCCCATCCCGAGGATCCGCTGCGCCAGGCGGTCGGGGTGGAACACCTCGAGCGCGTCGAGCTTCTCGCCGACGCCGAGGTACTTCACCGGGATGCCGGTCGCCGCGCGGATCGAAAGGCTCGCGCCGCCGCGCGCGTCGCTGTCCACCTTCGTAAGGACGAGACCGCTCACCGGTAGTCGCGCCTTGAACGCCGTGGCGGCCCCCACCGCATCCTGCCCGCTCATGGCATCGACGATCAGCAGGACCTCGTGAGGCGCCGCGGTGGCGACGATCGACTCGACCTCGCGCATCATCTCGTCGTCGATGTGCAGCCGTCCGGCGCTGTCGACGATGACGGTGTCGGCGCCGTCGCGCTGTGCTGTGCTGACCGCGGCGGCCACGCCCTCCGCGACGCGCGTCGCCTCGACCGCGACCACCGGAATGCCGAGCTGCTTCCCGAGCGTGCGCAGCTGCTCGATCGCCGCGGGCCGGTGGACATCCGCGGCGACGAGCAGCGGTCGCCGGCCCTGTTTGCGCAGGAGGTTCGCGAGCTTCGCCGCGGTCGTCGTCTTTCCCGAACCCTGCAGACCCACGAGAAGGAGCACGGTCGGGGGCCGCTCGGCGCGCGCGAGCGGGACCGCTTCGCCACCGAGCATCTCGACCAGCGCGTCGTGCACGATCTTCACGACCTGCTGCGCGCCGGTGATCGACTCGAGGACCTTCTCGCCCAGCGCCCGCTCGCGCACCGTCGCGACGAGCTGGCGCACGACCTTGAAGTTCACATCGGCCTCGAGCAGCGCGACGCGCACGTCGCGGAGTGCCTCCTCGAGATCTGACTCGCTCACGCGCGGGCGACCGCGCAGGCGCTCGAACGTCGTGCCCAGCTTGTCGGAGAGCTGTTCGAACATGGCTTCCTAGGCTACGGGCTCCGCCGACGTTCCATCGATCCGGATCGCGCGGATCACCGCCGGCAGCTCGTCGGCGACCACTTGCCGCGACCAGAGGTAGCCCTGCCCGATGTCGCAGCCAAGCTCGCGAACGCGGTCGCGGATCGCCGTCGTCTCCACGCCCTCCGCGACCGTCTCCGCTCCGATCGACCGCGCGAAGCCCACGCCCGCCGCGATGACCATGTCGTCGTAAGCCGCTCCGGCACGCAGAACGAAGTGGACCGGCAGCTTCACCGTGTCGAACGGCGCGTTGCGGATGTCCATGAAGCGCAATGCGCCCTCGCCGAAGTCGTCGAGGGCCACGCGTATGCCGGCATCGCGGAACTCCTGAAGTGCCGCGAAGACCGCCGGCCCGTAGTTCGACTCCGGCTGCGACTCGACCTCGATCTCGGCGAGCGGCACGTCCGCTTGAGACGCCGCGCTCACGATGTCGTCGATGAGCTCACGGCCGACCGAGATCGGCCAGGCGTTCACCGAGGCGCGACCGAACGGCACGCCCGCCGCATGCCAGCGCGCCATCTGGCGCGTGGCGGTTCGCACGACGAAGCGCATGAAGTCGGGGGCGAGGCCAGATGGCGGTACGTCGTTGACGAATCGCATCGCGTGCAGCCGGCCCTGCACCGGGTGTTGCCACCGGATCGCGCACTCGACCCCAACGGGCTTTCCCGTCCGCATGTCGACCTGCGCCTGATACAGAAGGAGCAGCTCGTCCGCCTCGAGCGCGTGCCGCAGCTCCGCTGCGGTGAACGCCGGGCTAGAAACGCGTCGCCCGGTCGAGACTGGGTCGCTCCCACGGCCAGCGGAACCGCCGGGTCGGTTTCGGTCGCTGGGCTCGGCTCGCGTGCGGACCCGCCGGCGGCTCCCGCACGATCGTCTGGCAGAGACCGACGCACTCGTCGCAGATGTACCGGCTGGGCTTGCCGCCGCCTTGCACGAGCCACTGCACGTGCGGCTCCGTCTTTCCGCAGAACGAGCACTCGACATCGTCCCCGAAGTGCGTCCGACACTGGCGCGGCCACGCCGAGACCGCCGGGTACTCCACCCATACGCGCTTATCCGTGTCCCAGTGCTCGCCGCCCGAGAAATTCTGGGCGCACAGCTCGACGCAGCGGTCGCAGATGAACACACGGTGACCGGCGATGAGTCGATCGACGTCATCCTGATGTTGTCCGCAGAACGAGCAGCGGTAAGCGGAGCGGTCTTGCATCAGGCCCATCCGGGCTGCTGCATCAGCAGCGTCTTGAGCTCTTCCGGCGCGACCTCGGGCCCGTACAGGTGGCCCTGCACGATCTCGCAGCCGAACTGCACCAGCAGGTCCTCCTGGTCCTTCGTCTCCACGGAGTCCGCCACGACGCGCGCGTCCGCGACGCGCGCGGCCTCGACGATCGCCTGGACCGCCTCGAGGCTCTCCGTGCCGAGCACCGTGAGGTCGCGCGCCAGCGGGTATCCGATCTTCAGCGTGTCGAAACCCGAGGCCGCGTCGGCGATGGCAGGATCGCCGAACTCCTCCGACGCGATGCGCACGCCGAGCGCGCGGATCTGCTGGACCGGCTCGGCGAGCAGCGGATCGCGCACACTTCCCCGCGGGCACTCGATCTCGACATCCCCGGGCGTGATCCCGCTCGACTCCACCGCCTCGCGGACCATGTCCACGACATCCGGCCGCTGCAACGTGTGCGTCCATATGTTCGCGGCGACGAGCGGCACCTCGACGCCTTCGCGTCGCCACGCGAGCACCTGCGCGCAGATCGCCCGCAGCACCCAGCGATCGAACTCCACGTGGAGTGAGCCCTGGTCGAGTAGCGGCACGATGTCGCTGGGGCCGATCATCCCGTGCGCCGGATGCGGCCAGCGCGCGAAGGCCTCGATGCCGACGAGCTTTCCAGTCGGCACGTGCACCTGCGGCTGGAACTGCAGCGAGAGCGCTCCCTCGTCGAGGGCGCGCCTCAGCTCATCGGGACGTAGACGAACGATCGCCATGGCGGGCTAAGGCTAAGCCGCTCGCGGCAGCAGTGCCTCCACGAACGCCCGCGGGTCCATCGGCACGAGGTCGTCGGCCTTCTCGCCGACGCCCAGGAACTTCACCGGAAGCCCGAGCTCGTGGACGATCGCGAACACGGCGCCGCCCTTCGCGGTCCCGTCGAGCTTGGTCACCACGAGACCCGTGACGCTCGCGTCCTTGGTGAACTGGCGCGCCTGCTGGATCGCGTTCTGGCCGGCAGTGCCATCGAGCACCAGCAGCACCTCGTCGGGCGCGCCATCGCGGGCGCGTCCCGCGACGCGCACGATCTTGCCGAGCTCGTCCATGAGGTGACCCTTGGTGTGAAGGCGCCCGGCGGTGTCGGCGATGACGGTGCTGTGCCCGCGCGCTGCCGCGGCGTTGATCGCGTCGAACACGACGGCCGCGGGATCGCCGTCCGGCCGGCCGGACACGATAGGCACGTCGACGCGCGACGCCCAGGTCTCGAGCTGCTCGATCGCCGCGGCGCGGAACGTATCGGCCGCGGCGAGGAGCGGTGTCTCGCCGGCGTCCTTGAGCCGCTTCGCGAGCTTCGCCGCGGTCGTCGTCTTGCCACTGCCGTTCACGCCGACGACGAGCACCACACGCGGCCGTCGCTCGGAGCCGCGGAGCGCGCTGTCCCTGCCCGACAGCTCGGCGACGAGCACATCACGGACAGCGTCGAGCGCCTTGGGGACGGTCTTGAGCTCCCCGGTCGTCGCGAGATCGCGCATCTGGGCCATGAGCGGATCGACGAGCGATACCGAGAGATCCGCACGCAGCAGTCCTTCCTCGAGCTCGTCGAGGAACTCGGGCGTGAGCGGCTCTTCCTGCTTGCGTCCGAACAGTCGTGAGATGAATCCGCCTCGCGTCTTCGCGAGGCCTTTCTCGAGGCTCACCGCGCCACAGCTAGCCCGCGCGCTCGCGCTGCTCGTCCAGCTCCGACAGCTTCAGCGAGATCACCTTCGATACACCGCCGTCGTCCATCGACACGCCGTACAGCATGTCGGCCGCCTCGATCGTGCCGCGGTTGTGCGTGATCACGACGAACTGCGTGCGGTCGGTGAGCTCGCGCAGCGCCTGCGTGAAGCGGCCCACGTTCCGCTCGTCGAGGGCCGCGTCGACCTCGTCGAGCACGCAGAACGGCGCGGGTTTCACCCTCAGGATCGCGAGGAGCAGCGCGGTCGCGGTGAGGGCACGCTCGCCGCCGGACAGCTGCGCGAGGCTGCCGATGCGTTTGCCCGGCGGTCGCGCGTAGATCTCGATGCCCGGATCCTCCGGATCGTCCGACGTGCGAAGCGACGCCTGTCCGCCGTTGAACAGGCGCTGGAAGAAGACGCCGAACTCGCGGTCGACGGCCATCAGCGTCGTCGCGAACTGCTCGGCGATGGTCGCCGCGAGATCGTCGGCGAGCGCGCGCAGATCGCTCATCGCCTTCTCGAGATCGGCGCGCTGAGTGGAGAGGAACTCGTAGCGCTGGCCGACCTCGGCGAGCTCCATCGCGGCGAGCGGGTTCACCGGCTCGAGCGCGATGAGCCGGCGGCGGAGGCGCTGGAGCGCCGCGAGCGTGCTCCCCTTCTCCTTCTCGTCGCCGTCGTCCGGGGCGGCGATCGACTCTGGGTCGGGCAGCGGCTCATCATCGGGAAGACCGAGCTCGGCGCGCACCTGCTCCTCGAGCAGGCGCAGCGCACCGGACGCACGCTCTTCTTCGACCGCGAGCTTTCCTCGTTCGCCGCGTAGCTCGGCCAGGCGCTCGCGCGTCTTCGCGAGCCGCTGTTCCGATTCGCGGCGCGATCCCTCCGCGGCGAGCGCGCGTTGACGCGCAAGCTCGGCTGAGCGCTCCGCCTCGCGCGCATCCGCGGCGGCTTTGCCGAGCTCGCCTTGCGC
>JBKPCZ010000261.1:0-6916 GCA_046727665.1 Chloroflexota bacterium | reverse complement strand
CAGCCCGCTGATGCGGCTGACCGACCTCTTCCTCTCGCTGCCGATCCTGCCTCTGCTCCTCGTATTCGTGTACCTCTACCGTGACTCGCTCCGCGCGGCGTTCGGACCGGAGCTCGGGATCTTCCTCATGATCGTCATCGTCATCGGCATCCTCAACTGGATGCCGGTCGCGCGCCTGGTGCGCGCGCAGTTCCTATCCCTGAAGCAGAAGGAGTTCGTCGAGGCCGCGCGGGCAACAGGCTCCTCCGACGCCCGGATCATCACGAAGCACATCTTGCCGAACGTCCTGAGCCCTGTGCTTGTGGCCGCGACCATCGGCGTCGGCGGCGCGATCCTCACGGAGTCGACGCTGTCGTTCCTCGGTCTCGGTTTCCCGCCAGATGTGCCGACCTGGGGACGCCTGCTCTACGACGCGAAGGACTACATCGACATCGCGCCGCACTGGGCGTTCTTCCCCGGCTTCCTCATCTTCCTCACGGTGCTGTCGATCAACTACGTCGGTGACGGCCTCCGAGACGCGCTCGATCCGCGCAAGACCAGCTAGCACCGTCCCGACCGCGTACGGTCCACGTTTGCCTCGTTCGTTCTACGCGCGCCCGACGCTGGTCGTCGCGCGCGAGCTCCTCGGCAAGGTGCTCCTCTACGATGGCGCCCACGGTCGACGCGCCGCGCGGCTCGTCGAGGTCGAGGCCTACCACGGCAGACGCGACCCGGCCTCGCACGCGTTCCGCGGCCCGACGCCGCGCACGGATGTCATGTTCGGGAGGCCGGGACACGCGTACGTCTATCTCTCGCACGGAGTGTGGTTCTGCATGAACGTCGTCGCGCACGAGCCTGACGTCGCCGGCGCAGTGCTCCTGCGCGGCGCCGAGCCGCTCGAGGGCTTCGCGGAAGGAGAGCGACTCTCCGGTCCCGGACTCCTGGGCCGTGCCTTCGCGCTCTCGACCGCCCATTCCGGCGTCGATCTCGTCCGGTCGGCGTTGCACCTGCGTGACGCGCCGCTGGTGCCGCTGCGTGAGATCGCTCGCGGGCCGCGGATCGGCATCGCCGAAAGCGCGACCTCGGCGAGGCCGTGGCGCCTGTGGGTGCGCGGATCGAGCGGCGTCTCGCGGTGACGACCGCCTCGGAGCGCGCCCTCGTCACGCTCGAATATCCCGCGATCCGGGCGCTTCTCGCGGAGCGGAGCGCGTTCGCCCCCGGGCGCGAGCTCGCGGAGGCGCTCGTGCCTGCCTCGGACGTGCGCGAGGCAGAGCGACTTCAGGACGAGACCGCCGCGGCGCGCGATCTCGTTCGCGCGCAGCCGTCCGCGGGCATCGGCGGCGCGCGCGACATCCGGGACGCGCTGCGGCGTTCGCGTCTCGGCGGCTCGCTGGATCCCCAGCAGCTCATCGAGATCGCCGACACCATCCGCGCCGCGGACAAGCTCTTCGCCGATGTTCATCCGTATCCGCCGCTCGCCGCGAAGGCGCGCTTCGCGCGGCCGCCGCGGGACGTCGCCGACGCGATCGAGCACGCCATCGCGGGCACCGGCGAGGTCCTCGACCGTGCCAGCCCGCGCCTCGGCTCGCTGCGGGTCGCCCTCCGCGGCGCGCAGGCGCGCCTGCAGCAGCGCCTGGACGGCCTGCTGCGCTCCCCGGAGCTCGCGCGCGCGCTCCAGGAGCAGCTCGTGACACAGCGCGGTGGCAGATACGTCGTGCCGGTGAAGGCGGAGATGCGGGCGGCGGTGAAGGGCATCGTCCACGACCAGTCAGCGAGCGGTGCGACCGTGTTCATCGAGCCGCTCGAGATCCTCGAGGCGAACAACGCGCTGCGGGAGGCGGAGCTCGCGGAGAGCGCAGAGGTGCAGCGCGTCCTCGACGAGCTCTCGCGGCGCGTCGAACGCGCCGGGGAGGATCTCGACTCGGTGACGACAGCGCTCGCCGCCCTGGACCTGCTGCTCGCGAAGGCCCAGCTCGCAGATCATCTCGAGTGCGAGCGCCCGGTGCTCGACGCGCACGGCAGGCTGGATCTCGTCGCGGCGCGCCATCCGCTTCTCGTGGAGCGCGGCACGGGTGTCGTCCCGATCGATGTGCGTCTGGGCTCCGACTTCCGCGCGCTCGTGATCACCGGGCCAAACACCGGCGGCAAGACGGTGACGCTGCGAACGATGGGCCTGCTGGTCCTCATGGCCGCGTCCGGTCTGCAGCTACCGGCGTCGCGTGGGAGCCGCGTGCCCGTCGTGCGTCGCGTCTTCGCCGACATCGGAGACGAGCAGTCGATCGCGCAGTCGCTCTCGACCTTCTCGTCGCATCTTCGCAACGTCGTCGCGACGCTCGCGGAGGCCGAGCGCGATGACCTCGCACTGCTCGACGAGCTCGGCGCCGGCACCGACCCGGACGAGGGTGCCGCACTCGCGATGGCCGTGCTCGAGACGCTGCTCGAGCGCGGCGTGCTCGTCGCGGCCACGACGCACTATCCCGAGCTGAAGGCGTTCGCTCTCAACACGCCGGGCGCTTCGAACGCGAGCGTTGAGTTCGACGCCGAGTCGCTGCGGCCGACGTACCGCGTGCACGTGGGCCTGCCGGGGTCATCGAACGCCTTCGCGATCGCGGCGCGGCTCGGGCTCGACCGCGCCGTGCTCGGGCGGGCGGAGTCGCACCTCTCGGAGCTCCATCGCTCGCTCGAACGCACTCTGCGCGAAGCTGAGCGCCACCGCACCGAGCTGTCATCGGCGCTCGAAGAGGCGCGTGTCTCGGCCGAAGACGCGCGGCGCGTCGTGGAGGAGGCGGGGCGTGAGGCCGAGCGCATTCGCGGCGACGCGGAGCGCGCCGCGCGACGGTCGCGGACGGAAGCGGACGAGCTGCTGCTCCAGTCGCGGCGCGCACTGCGGCAGGCCGAGAGCGCGCGCGATCAGGCCGCGAAGCGGAACCTCGTCGACGAGGCCCGCGCCGCGCTGGCGGAGGCCGAGACGACGCGCCGGTCGGCGACACCCGAGCCGGCCCCGCGACCGACGGTGCCGATCGCGATCGGTGCGCCGGTACACGTCGAAGGGGTGAGCGAGCCGGGCACGCTGCTGTCGATCGACGACCGTGGTATGGCCGACGTGGCGGCGGGCCCGCTCCGACTGCGCGTGCCGGCGACGAGCCTGCGCCCGGCGCAGGAGTCGCCAGAGCCGCCGCGCACGTCACGCCCGGTGGTCGCGGGGTCCGCGCCGGCAGTGTCGCTGCAGCTCGATCTGCGCGGCGCGCGAGCGGAGGAAGCGCTCGAGGTGCTGGACCGCTACCTCAACGATGCGGCGGTCGCGGGCGTCGATCGGCTCCGGATAGTGCACGGCAAGGGGACCGGCGCTCTGCGCACCGCGGTCCGCGAGGCCCTTTCACGTCACCCACTGGTGCGAGCCCACGAGCCGGCCGGGGCCGCGGAGGGCGGTGACGGCGCGACGATCGTCCGGCTTTAGCGACGTGCCGGCGAAGACGCCGGTGCGGGCGTTCGACGGGGGCTGTTGATCGCGGTCGGCGCGGGCTGCGCGCTCGGATCCACCGCGCGCTGCGAGGGGTCGGATCGAGGTGTCGGAGCCGCGCCGCGCGTCGGCCTCGCGCTCGGCTTCGCGCCCTTGTTCGCGCCCGCCTTCGCGTCCGAGCGAAGCCGCATCTCGTCGCCGGTGAGCGCTCGCAGCTCGGACCTGTCGCCTGAATGGCGGAGCTCGACCGCGGTGGTCGTGCTCCCAGATTCGCCCTGACTGGTGATCGTCACGGGCTCCTCGCCTCTGTCGGTCACGCTGGTCGACACCGCTACGGGACTGCTGGAGGGCGCGACGGTCGTCGCGAACACGCCATCGGGAACGTTCGGGAGCGTCACGACGATGGTGCCGTCCGTCATGCTCACGCGGGCACCCGGTGTCTGGGCGAGGACCCTGCCGTCCTTGATGCCGTTCGCGCGGCCGAGCGGATCTACCACCACTGACGCGTCTGAGGTGGCGGTAACGGTCATCACGCGCCGCGCCTCAGGCGCCGAACGGGGAGACTCCGGAGCGGCGCCCGAGTGGACGGTCGTCGTCTGGTCGGAAGCCACGAGGACCTCAGCCGTCGCGCCGGAATCGGTGGCCGCCACGAGACCGGTCGTTGTCGTCACGGTCGTCATCGGCCCGGCGAAGGCGGCCTCCACGGCCACCTCGAACGCCGTGCCACGCACGGATGCCGTCGCCGCTGGCGTGCGCACCTCGTAGCGTGAGTCGGCGGTCGTGAGGTGCGTCACGACGTGCCAGCTGCGCCCGAGCATTTGCGCGAGCTTCACGATGGTCGAGCCGTCACGCGTGATCGCCTGTTCGATGGTCACATCGCTCCCCGGCTCGAGCTCGACGGTGGAGCCCTCGAAGAGCGTCAACACGGCCCGGGCGTCCGCACCGGTACGGACGGTGGCGCCGACGTGGAGCACCGCACCGTCGGCTGCGGCGGCGAACGCGCGGCTGCCGGAGCGCGTAAGCACCTCGCCTGAGATCACCGTCAGGACCGCCGCCGCGCTGGCTGCCGTGGGCGCCGCCTGACCCTGCGCGGCGACGGGCGCTCCGCCGACGGCCAGCACCATAGCCAGGCACAGGGCGGAGCAGCAGGCGAACCCGGTCGCGCGCCTGAGCGGCCCCACGCCCGACTAACGGACGAGCCGCCAGAGCGGATAGCCCGCCTTACTCGTCAGAGCGTTTCAAAACCCTGTCAGGCAGATGGATCGAGGCGACGCATTGTCACGTTCGTCGTGGCGAGCGCACGTGCGAGACGCGCGTCATCTTCATGGCGCAGGCCGGCGTCCGCGAGCTCTCGACGCAGCGCGGCGTGGTAACCGGGGCCATCCGGTGCGGACCACCGCACGGCGGATCCGTCCTCGGCGCGCGCCTCGCCGACCGCGGTGCCGCGGTACAGATGCACCAGCGCTCGAAAGTCTTCAGTGCGCTCGTCGACCTCGTAGGTCGCGACGTGCGCCAGCTGAGTCAGCTCGCAGCCCGTCTCCTCGCGCGTCTCGCGGCGCACCGCATCCTCGGGGGACTCGCCGTCCTCGACACCGCCACCTGGCAGGAGCCACGCACCGGCGAACGGGCCGCCGCGCTGGCGGACCAGCAGAACGCGTCCGCTCGCGTCGACGCACGCGACGATCGCGCCGACGCGGCGTGTCACGGAGTCTTGGTCGGACTCGGCGCGACGGTCCGTCCGGACGGGAACGGCGGGAGCGTGAGAGACGGCACCACGAACGGAGTGCCGCTCGGCTTCACCGTCGGACTCGGAGTGAAGCCAGACGAGGGCGACGGCGACGGTGACGGTGACGGTGAAGGCGACGGACTCGGGCACGGCTCCGAGCCGATGAGATTCCAGCTGTATCGCCCGTAGTTGTGCGCGCCGGCATTCGCGTTCTTGATCCAGTAGTCCGTGTATTTCTGCCAGACGTTCCCCGGTGCGCGCTCCTGCGGCTTGAGGGCGACGCGCCGCGTGCCGTCCGGACCCGGACACCCCTCGACCCACCAGTTGTCGGCCTGCGTAGGCACCGTGCCGCGCACGAAGAACTCGGTCATCGAGAACGGGGACAGGTTCGACGGAAGCAGGCCCGAGCCATATCCGCCGAAGGCGCCGGGTGCCGCGACCACCGCGGCCTGGACGATGTTCGCCGGGCGTTCCCAGTCCGCCGCGGGCACGCCGTCCAGCACTTCCTTCATGTAATCGCGCCACAGCTGGCCGGGGCCCATCGCACTCGAGAAGTCGCGGGAGCTCATCGGATCGCCGTTGCTGTTACCCATCCAGATGCCGGTGACGAGAGTCGGGACGTAACCGACGCTGTAGACGTCCTTGAGGTCGTCGGTCGTGCCCGTCTTGAGCGCAGCCGGGCGGCCGATGTTCGTCCACGAGCCGAAGATGAAGTCACGCGACGGCTGGGTCGTGTCCTTGAGGATGTCGGTCATGATCCAGGCCACGCCGGCGTCGAGGACACGCTTCTGTTCGTAGTCCTTGTGCTCCCAGACCACTTTGCCGCGGGAGTCCTCGACTTTGAGCACGTACGTCGGTGCGACGCGAACGCCCATGTTCGCGAGGACGCCGTACGCGCTGGCCATATCGGCGAGCTTCACTTCCTTCGCGCCGAGCGTGAAAGCGAGCCCGAGTTGCGCGGGGTCCATCCTCGCGGTGATGCCCATGTCTCGGGCGGTCTGGATCGTGTCCGGGATACCGCTGTACTGATCCAGGAATTTCACCGCGGGCACGTTGCGCGACTCGCGGATCGCCTGGCGCATCGTCACCGGGCCGTGGTATTGACGATCGGCGTTCTCCGGGCAGTACCCGCAGGCGGCGGGACTCATGCGCGCGGGGTCGGCGCGACCGGTGAAGTCCGTGCGGGCATCCACGACGACCGTCGCCGCGGTCGCGCCCTTCTTCAGCGCCGTGACGTAGTTGAACATCTTGAACGCCGATCCCGGCTGCCGTTCCCCGATGCCCGCGACGTCGAACTGGCCTTGCACGCGCGGATCGTCGCGGTTGTAGTAGTCGACCGAGCCGACATACGACAGGATCTCCCCGTTGCGCGGGTCGATCGACACGAGCGCCGCGTTCCATACGTTGCGATCGTGCAGCGCCTCCACCCAGTCGCGGACCTGACGTTCCGCGATCTCCTGCTTCTTCAGGTCGAGGGTCGTCGTCACCTTGAACCCACCGCGCGTCACCGCGGACTCGTCGCCACCCAGGATCTGGGTGAGCTGGTTGCGGACCTGGAAGACGAAGTGCGGCGCCGTGATCGTCGTCACCTGCGGTCCGGCGACCTTGATGGTCTCGGCGTCGGCCGAGTCACGCTGCGACGCGGTGATCGCGCCGATGTCGAGCATCTGGTCGAGCACGTATGAGCGGCGCTCCTCCGCGCGCTCGACGTTGCCGGGCTGGGAGGGGTCGAGCAGCGAGGGCGACTGCGG
>JBKPCZ010000260.1:0-2986 GCA_046727665.1 Chloroflexota bacterium | reverse complement strand
ATACGGCGGCGAGATCGATTACGGCGATCGCGCCGAGCACTGCTGGAACGGCGACCACACGCGGCCGAACGCAGAATCACGGCTTCGCTACCACCAGATGTTCGCGCCGAAGATCGTCGAGCGGATACTGAAGAGCGCGCCGAAGGGCGGCGACGTCACGAGCTGGCGCTATTAACCAACGATGCCAAAATCACCCGTCGAGCAATTTCACGCCGCTCTGTGCGATGGTGACGTGGAGCGCGTCCGCGCGCTGCTTGCGTCCCACGCGGAGGTGCGCGCCGCGGTCAACGAGCCGGTCGCCGATTTCGGCAGCCGTCCGGTCGCGGTGGCGAGGAAGAACCTGCCGCTTCTCGACGCGCTGCTCGAGTACGGCGCCGACATCAACCTGAAAAGCGCGTGGTGGGCCGGCGGCTTCGGCCTTCTCGAAAGCGACTGCTCACCTGCGGAAGCAGCGGCGCTCATCGAGCGCGGCGCGATCGTCGATATTTTTGCCGCGGCCCATCTCGGCATGCCCGATCGCGTCCGCGCACTCGTCGAAGACGACCCGTCGCTGGTGCGCGCGCGCGGCGGCGATGGCAAGACCGCGCTTCATTGCGCGGCGACGGTAGAGATCGCCAAGTATCTTGTCGACCACGGCGCCGAGATCGACGCCCGCGACGTGGATCACGAGTCGACGGCGGCTCAGTATCTGGTCAGGGAGGCGCCGGACGTCACGCGATTCCTGATCGAGCGGGGCGCCGCGGTGGATATCTTCATGGCGGTCGGACTTCGCGATGCCACGCTTGTCGAGCGGTGCCTGCAGGACGATCCAGAAGCGCTCGACCATCGCACGTGGCACGGCAAGTACTCGGTCGCCCACAATGGATCGCGTCCTGCGACGCGCGAGGAGATCGGCGATCGACGCGGCGATGTCTACCGCTGGGTCTTCGGCCACAACCTGTCGGCCATCGACGCGGCCGTGCAACTCGGCTACGACGACATCACGGCGTTGCTGCTCGCGCACGCCTCGCCGGTCCAGCGGCTGCTCGCAGCCTGTGTCCGCGCCGACCGATCCGAGGCCGAAGCGATTCTCTCCACACATCCGGACCTGATCGGCCGTCTCACTCCCGATCAGAAACGCCTCATTGCCGACCGGGCGCATGCCAACGACACGGCGGGCGTCGCGCTGATGCTGGATCTTGGTTTCGATCCACACGTGCCAGGCGTGGACGATGCGGAGGCGATTCGCTGGGCGGCGTTTCAGGGCAATGCCGAGATGACGCGGCGGCTTCTCGCGCACGATCCGCCGATTGGCGTCCGCGATCGCCGATACAACGGCACGCTGCTGGGGTGGTGCATTTACGGCGCCGTGCACGGATGGCGGCGGACCACCGGCGATTTCGCGACTACGGCTCGCCTGCTGCTCGACGCGGGCGAGCAGGTAGATCCCTCCACGGTGCCGACGGGGCGGGCCGATCTCGACGAGGTTCTGCTAGACGGGTCCGTAGCGTCGTGAGATCGGCGCGTCCAGCGCATCCCACTTGTATTCCTCCTCGATCAGCCGGCGCAGCCGCGGAATCAGCGCACCTCCACCATCACCGTTCGTCATGATGACCGCCCCGTAGCCGCGCACGAGATGCGCGATGAGGTCGCATTGCCAACCGGCGTCACCATCTCGCGAACGGTCGTCTGCGAGAGCACGCGATTCGACTTCCCGAGTAGTGACAGCTGCACCTCGATCGCGAACCTGGCCAGGTCGGCCGGCGTGGTCCACAGGCCTGCAGCGGCCTGCTCCGGGTAGATGTGCCACGGATCGCCCATGCGCGCGCCTGTGAAATTGTGCCCACGCGCAGCCTCTCTCTCGCGATGTGGCGCCAGTGGCTGCTCGAAGGTGCTGCTGGTCATGCCGATCGGATCCAGGACCCATTCGCGAGCGACCTCCTCGAACGGCTTCCCGACGGCATCCATCAAGGCGAGCTGTTGAATCATCACTGCGCCACCCGAATACTTGAAGCCGGTCAGCGGCGCGCGCTCCAGGCGAACGGCCCTGAGATTCGAGGGCGGCTGCACGCCGTCGAGGATCTGCGGGATCGAAGGGACGAGCAACACCGCACGCCACCGGCCGGTTACCGACGGCTGGGTTGCAGGTGAGGAGAACGAGACCAGAATCAGGCAGCCAATCAGGAACGCCCTTCTCATGAGCACCTCCCGACTACGCTCTTCACTGCTCCGAAACACGATCAATCCAGGTGTCTCCGGCATACATCCGCATGGGTCGTCCGCTCTGCTCCACGAATCGCACTATCTCGCCCACAACCCCGTAAGCGCCCCCTCCACCGGTGCGTGCCACGACGCGGAATTGTCCGCCGCCAAGCGGCTCGAGCATGACCGGATCATTGAGGTTCGGCCCGTTGGGCGCAATGACGGCCAGTTTCTTGTTGAGCAATACGACCTGCCGATCCCCCCAGAGGCCGCGATAGAGCCCAGTGAACCGCTCCCACGCCGGATCCCAGGCGAGCGTTGGCGGCCTGGTCATCGCCGCCTTTGCCACTGCTTCCCCCACAGTGACCATCAACTGCTGCGCGATGTCGGCAGGATTCGAGTCGTTCGTGTTCGTGAGGACGATGATCCCCACCTTGTCACCGGGATGTATGAGCGTCTGCGTGGCATTGCCAGGATAGCCGCCGGTATGACCGACGTAGGTCTTGCCATTGACGCGGTTCACATCGAATCCGAGACCTGTCCCGGAGGTCCAATCCTCCTCGACCGAGCGCACTCGCAGCATCTCGCGCCATGATCCGCCGCTGACGATTTGCCGCCCCCCTCGCGGCCCTCGCCGGAACTGCGCCGAGACGAACTTCGCGAGGTCCTCGACGTTCGAGGTGACTCCGGTCGCCGCGGCCATGCCACGCGCATCGACGAAGGGGAGTACCTCGCGCGAACCGTCTGGCATTCGGCGGCCATATGGAACGGCGAGCTCCGCAACGTCTTTGTCCACGCTGGACGC
>JBKPCZ010000259.1:0-16359 GCA_046727665.1 Chloroflexota bacterium | reverse complement strand
CGAGCGAGCGCCAAGCGCACCGCGGCGGTACCGTAGCCGGCGGTGCCGAACCGGCCACTCTCCGACTTCCACCCACGCGAACGGCTCGCGAGTGTGCCGCATACGACACGCCGCTTCGCCTGCCGCTCCGCACTTGCGCTGTCTCCGGATGCGCGGACACTCGCGGTCGTGTCGGACCAGGGGGCCGGCACGTACGAGGCGTGGACGCTGCCCGCGACGGGCGGCACCGCCCAGCGCGCGGTCACCGTCCCCGAGCATGCCGTGCGCAGCCTCTGCTGGAGCGCCAGCGGCGAGCTGCTCGCGGCCGCGGACCGCGGCGGCACCGAGCTCCACCAGCTATACGTGCGCCATCCCGATGGGCCCGTCGCTCCGGTATCCGTCGATCCGGCGGGCAAGGTCCAGCGCCTGCTCTCGTGGAACGCGGCGTCGCCCGACGGGCGGCGCGTCGCGTTCTCGAGCAACGCGCGCGCCGCCACGGACATGGACATCGTCATCGCGGACCTCGACACGGGCGCCGAGCGCCAGCTCCTCACCGGTGCCGCGTGGCACGTCGCGGGCGGATGGTCGCCCGACGGCGCTCAGCTCCTGGTGATGCGCGTGCTCGACAACACGACGCAGCAGCTGCTGAGCGTGGACCCGCGCAGCGGCGCCGCGCGCGAGATCACGCCCCATGCGGAGAACGTCCAGCACATCCCGGCCGGATGGCTCGCGGATGGTCGCGTGCTCGAGATCACCGACGAGCAGAGCGAGCATCTCTGGCTCGCGGCGCTCGATCCTGTGACCGGTCGTCGCGAGGCCCTGGACCACCCCGAGTGGGACGTCGAGCTCGCCGCCTCATCCGCGGACGGCCGCGTGCAGACCTGGTCGGTGAACGAGGACGGTTACTCCCGCCTGCGCTGGCGGCGCGACGGGGGTCGGATCGGCGAGCGCGAGCTGCACGGTGTCTGCGAGGATCTCGTCCTCAGCGCGGACGGGACGCGCGCCGCGTTCGCGCGCATCTCCGCGACGGAGCCCTGGCAGGTGTGGACGCTCGACACCGCGACCGGGGAGGCGCGCGTCGCGCTCACGTCGACGTTCGGCGTGCCGGGCACCGAGCTCGTCGAGCCGGAGCTGATCCGCATCCCGTCAGCCGAGGGTGACATCCCGTGCTTCGTCTATCGACCGCGTGGCGCTCGCGGACCTGTGCCCGCCGTGCTGTATCCGCATGGCGGTCCCGAAGGGCAGTCGCGTCCGGCGTTCGCCGCGCACCTGACGCATCTCGCCGCGATCGTGCACCGCGGTATCGCGCTCGTGGTGCCGAACATCCACGGCTCCACCGGCTACGGACGCGCGTGGCAGGTCGCCATCCACCGGGACTGGGGCGGGATCGACCTGCGCGACCTGCGCGCGGTCTCGGCCTGGATGACGAAGCAGCCGGACTTCGATCAGGAGCGCCTCGCCGTGTACGGCGGCTCTTACGGCGGGTTCGCGACGCTCACCTGCGTCACGCGCATCCCCGAGCTCTGGCGCTGCGCGGTGGACGTGTTCGGTGTGGCGAATCTCATCACGATGCTCGAGAACGCCCAGCCGAACTGGCGGCGCTTCCTCGCGCGCTGGATCGGCGACGCCGAGCGCGACCGCGAGAAGCTCGTGGAGCGCTCGCCGATCACGCACATCGAGAACGTGCGCTGTCCGATGCTCATCCTGCAGGGCGAGAACGACCCGCGCGTCCCGCAGGAGGAGTCGGATCAGGTGGTCGAGCGCCTACGCGCGCTGGGCCGACGCGTCGAATACGTCGTCTATCCGGGCGAGGGTCACGGCTTCACGAAGCGCGCGAACGCCGAGGACGCCTACGGCCGGGTCGTCGACTTCCTCACCAAGGAGCTTCTTCCGAGCTAGCGCAGCGTGCTGCCGAGCGGCACGCCGTTCGCCCAATAGGCGCCGGTCGCGCCGGCCGGAAGAATGTCGTAGGTCGCATCGCCGCGGTAGCTGACGCGCTCGGCGCTGGCGATCGACGCGCCATCCAGCGTGCCGCCCGGCGCGAGGTCGCCCACGAGGCGGCCGTCGGTCGTCGGATGGCCGGGCGAAACGAAGACGACCCGCCCGTCGGCGAGCGTCAGCCGCACGACCTGATGCGTCTTCGGCACGTGTGTGCTGGCGACGGTGATCAGCGGCGCGGCGGCACGCGCGCCGTTCGCGCCGATCGTCCACACGACGTCGCCGACACGCAGATCCTGGACCGCGACATCGCCGCCCGGCGTCGCGATGCGCGTTCCACGGGCGAGGCAGATCGGACACTGCGGCGGCCCGGCCTGCTGCCGGGTGAGCACGGTCACGCGCCCGTCCGCCGACACGCGGCCGTCGACGCGCTCGCCACCGCCGACGTCCCGCATCGCGAGGTAGGCGAAGCCCCAGACGTTGTTCACGGGCTGCAGCTGAAGCACGTTCAGCGTCTTCCACTCGCGGTAGATGGCGAGCTGCTGATCCGCGGTGTACGGCGGCGCGGCCGAGAGCTTCAGGTGCGCGACGATCGCGGCGAAGGTCTCGGCGTCCTTCTGTATCTCTGGCAGCCGCTCCTGCGCGCGCTGACCCTCGTCGCCTCGGCCCACCGGGAAGAAGTCCGGATCGCAGAACCACGGCCGGCCGAGCTCATCGATCACGCGGTACTTGAGCTGAGGCACCGTGAGCCGCTGCGGGGACGCGCTCGGCGACGGCGTCGGCGACGCGAGCGCTCCGCCACACGCGCTGGCGAGCAGGATCGCGGCAAGCACGAGCCTCATGCGACTACGACGCTAACCCTGCGGGCCGGTTCCCAACGGCCGCGCCCCCCAGGCGGCCTCCACTTCAAGTCTTCGCGGGCCGGCGCCGTCGGACGTAACGAGTCGCGTAGACCTCGTCACCCAGCGACAGGACCTTGTTGTCGACCCACGGCGTCGTGAGCAACACGCGCTGCGCCTCGTCCCACGAGAGCGCGCCCGGCGGCAGGTGATCCTTCTTCCAGACCACGACCCAGATCGCGCCGTCCGGATGGGCGACGCGAACGAGCTCCCGCGCGAGCTTCGGGGGATCGACCTCGTCGAGGGAGAAGCAGAGCACGAGCCCGTAGCGTCCGTCACGCGCGCGCAGTGGCAGCCGGAGCGGCGCGACGTCGAGCTGTCCACACGTGTGCTCGAGCGGTCGGTCGTATTTCGCGACCTCACCGATACGCAGGGCGGGAAACCCGGGTTTCGCGCCGAGCTTGGGAACGACCTCTTCGACCGCGCGAAGGCCGCGTGGCGCCCGCACGACGCGAGTCTAGGAACGACCGGCGAGCGGTACGCCGCGTGCAATGGGGGTGGTCGTGATCGGCCAACGTTTCGCACGACCGGTGCTCATCGTCGACGATGACGACGCGACGCGCGCGGCCGAGCGCGACGTGCTTGCGGACGGCGGATTCCGCGTGGTCGAGGCCCGCGACGGCGCGGAGGCCCTGCGAGCCGTCAACAGCGACCCTCCCGCCGTCGTCCTTCTCGACATCCAGATGCCGGGCATCGATGGTCCGTCGTTCGCTCGCGAGCTGCGGATGGCGCTGCGACGCGTGCCGCTGGTCATCCTCACCGCCGCGGACGATCCCAAGCACGAAGCCGATCGCTGCAACGCCGAGGCGTACCTGCGCAAGCCGTTCGACGCGCCCGAGCTGGTGAAGGTGATACGGCGCTTCGCCATGTGACCGCGTCGGTATAGTCAGCCCGTGCCTGCGCGCCTGCTCGTCAAAGACCCCACGCAGACCAGCGAACGGCCGCCCGAGGAGCTCTCCGAGCTTCGCGACCGGCCCTGCTGGCTCGACATCAGCGATCCGCAGGGCAAGGACTTCCAGCTCGCCGCGAGCGAGCTCGGGCTCCACCCGCTGGCCGTCGAGGACGCGCAGCAACGGCACGAGCGGCCGAAGATCGACCAGTACGACGATCACTACTTCATCGTCTTCTACGCGCTCGAGGAGCCGTCGCCGAACGTCGTGCGCGAGGTCGAGATCTCCATCTTCATGAAGCAGAACGCCATCGTCACCGTGCACGAGGGCGAATTCAGCGCGCGCGCCGCCGTCGAGAAGCGCTTCCGGGAGGGAAAGCTGAACACGATCGGTCTGCTCCTCCACGCGCTGCTGGACACGATGGTCGACCAGTACTTCGGCATCATCGACACCGTGGGCGATCGCGTGGAGCTCCTCGAGACGATGGTCGTCGGCGGCGAGACGCGCGACTACGACACGTCGATCCGCGAGCTGTTCGAGCTGAAGCGCGACCTCCTGCGGCTACGCCATCTCATCGCGCCGGAGCGTGACGTGCTCGCCGTGCTCGTGCGCGGCGACATCCGCGAGCTGCGCGAGACCGGCCGCCGCGCGTACTTCCAGGACGTGTACGACCACATCACGCGCGTGACCGACGAGATCGACACCTTCCGGGAGCTCACGTCGAACGTCATCGATGCTCACCTGGCCTCCGTCTCGAACCGGCTCAACGAGGTCGTGAAGGTCCTGACGAGCATGGCGACCGTGCTGCTCGTGCTCACGGTGGTCACCGGCTTCTTCGGCCAGAACTGGAAGTTCATCCCCTACGACAGCGAGCCGCTCTTCTTCGCCTCGCTCATCTTCATGGCCCTGCTCGCCGCCGGCACCGCGCTGTACTTCCGACGCAAGGGGTGGCTCTAGCCGCTAACCTGTTCCTGCATTGCCCGAGCGGAACTCCGGCAGCTACGGCGGCGATCTGCTTTCCATGGGCTTTCAGGTGGCGCTGGTCGTGGGAGGGCCGCTGCTCCTAGCGGCGTACGTGGGGCAAAAGCTGGACGAGCAGTTCGGGACCGCCCCGAACCTCGGCCTCGTATCGATCCTCGTGGGTCTGGCGGTCGCGGGCCTGGGGATGTTCCTGATCATCCGGCGATACATCGCGCGCAATCCGGTGGCGCCGCCGAGCAACGCGGCGCGCGAGGCGGGCAGGCGCTGGGAGCGCGAGATCCAAGAGCGAGAGCACAAGAAAGAGTCGGGCGAGGAGAGCGAGTGAGGCAGGTCATCGGCGTCGTGCTGCTCCTGAATGCGGTCGCCGTCATCGGCGCGGCGCTCACCGGTAACCTGCCGAACTGGCCCCCCGCTCAGGCCGACATCCATGTCGCCGAGCAGGCGGGTACCCCGCTCATACATCTGGGTGGCGAGGAGCACCCGTCCGGGGGCGGCGTGATCGCGATCTGGAACGACATCTCGATCTCCAACTCGCTGTTCACGATGTGGCTCGTCATGGCCGTGCTGGTCGCTCTCGGCATCGTCGCGTCGCGCGCGGTGAGCGAAGTGCCCGGACGCTTCCAGGGATTCATCGAGCTCATCGTCCAGGGACTCGTTGACTTCATGAAGGACGCCGGCGGTCCCGCCGTCGTGCGCTTCCTCCCGCTCTTCGGCTCGCTCTTCCTGTTCGCGTTGCTCAGCAACTGGCTGTCGGTGGTGCCGCTGGTGGGCCAGATCGAGCTGCTGCACTCGCCGACCGCCGACTACCACACCAATCTCGGCCTCGCGCTCACCGGCTTTGTCTGGTACCAGTGGGCCGGGATCCAGCAGAACGGCCTCGGCTACTTCACTCGCTGGGTCAACTTCCCCGCGTTCAAGGAAGGGCCGCTCGTCGGCGTCGTCATGCTCGTCTTCGTCGGGCCGATCGAGTTCTTCAGCGAGCTCTTCCGGATCCTCACGCTGACGCTCCGACTCTGGGGCAACATCTGGGGTGGCGAGATCGTGCTCGCAGTTCTCTCCGCGCTGCTGTTCGTCCCGAGCTTCGTGCTCCCGTTCGTCGGGCTCGAGCTGTTCATCGGCTTCATCCAGGCCTTCGTTTTCGCGTTCCTCGTGCTGCTCTACATCATCCTTGCGCTCGAGTCGCATGGTGGTGAGGAGCACGAGGCCCATCCCGAAGCGTCACACGCAGCCCAACTCGAAGCGGCACACGCGGCCTAATTCGCGAGGAGGAAACCCAATGAGCTTGGCATGGCTTGGCGCCGGCATCGCGATCGGTTTCGGAGCCCTGGGGGCTGGACTTGGCATCGGCATCGCGGGATCCAAGGTGGCCGAGGCGACGGGACGCAACCCCGACGCCGCGAACGCGATCCGGACGAACGGCATCATCATCGTGGTCTTCGCGGAATCGCTGGGCATCTTCTCGTTCGTCATCGCGTTCTTGCTCCAGGGCAAGGCGCTCTAGGCGGTGCTCTTCGCTCCACTGCTCGCGGAGGAGACACCGACCGCGCTCGTCGTGCATCCGTTCTGGGTGCTCGTCTCGATCGTCAACTTCCTCGTACTCCTCTATCTGCTCCGCCGCCTCATGTGGGGACCGATCATCGCGACGCTCGACCGGCGCGCGGCGAAGATCCGCGAAGGTCTCGAGCTCACCGAGTCCGCGCGACGCGAGCGCGAGCAGCTGACGCAGGAGGTCGAGAGGATCCTTGGCCAGGCGCGACACGAGGCAGCCGCGATCGCGGAGCGGACCACCAAGGCGGCCGAGGCCGCCGCCGCGGATATCCGGGCCCAGGCAAAGGTCGAAGCCGACCGGATCCGCGAGAAGGGCCGCGTCGACGCGCAGCACCTCCACGACCAGGCCCTGGCGCAGCTTCGCGCCGAGGTCGCATCGATGGTCGTCCTCACGGCGAGCCGCATCCTCGGTCGTGAGATCAGCCCCGAACAGCACCGCGCCCTCATCGAGCGGTCACTGGACGAGGCCGGCGCGGAGCTGAAGGCGAACTGATGGCACTCTCCGGTTCGTCCGCGCGACGCTACGCGGAGGCGCTCTACCAGATCGCGCTCAGCGAGAACGCCGTCCCGGCGCTGGGCACGTCGCTCGAGAGCCTGCACCGTGCGTTCACGCCGGAGGTGATCCGGTCGCTGCGCAATCCCGGCATCCCGCTCGGCGCGCGCCGAGCAGCGCTCGACGCCGCGACACACGGCGAACCGAAGGCGATCCGTTCCCTCCTCGCGCTCCTGCTCGAACGCGAGCGCATCGCGCTCTTCCCGCAGATCGCGGCCGCGTATATCGATCTCGTCGAGAGGCGTGCCGGCATCGTGAAGGGACGCATCACGACCGCGACCGAGCTCACGGCGGCGCAGCGCGAGGAGCTCGTGAGCCGGCTCGAGCGCTCCAGCGGCATACGCAAGATCCGCGCGACATTCGCGGTCGACGCGTCGCTCATCGGCGGCGCGAAGGTCCAGATCGGCGATCACCTCATCGACTCTTCGCTGAAAGCACAGTTGGCCGAGCTCGAGCGCGAGCTCGCGAGCTAGAGGGAGAACAGCGTGGCGACGACGTCCGAGATCACCGACATCATCAAGGCGCAGATCCAGAAGTTCGAGGGACGGTCCGAGTCCGTGGACGTCGGCACCGTCGTTGAGATCGGCGACGGCATCGCGCGGATCCATGGGCTCGCCGGCTGCATGGCCTCGGAGCTCCTCGACTTCGGCGACGGCGTCCGCGGGCTGGCGTTCAACCTCGAAGAGGACACCGTGAGCGCCATCATCCTGGGCGACTACACCGGGATCGAGGAGGGCGGCGAGGTCCGCACGACCGGCCGAATCGTCGAGACCGCGGTCGGGCCACAGCTCGTCGGACGCGTCGTCGACCCGCTGGGCGTCCCGCTCGACGGCAAGGGCCCGATCGACACGAAGGAGTTCCTCCCGGTCGACGTCGTCGCGCCGGGCGTCATCACGCGGCAGAACGTGGACACGCCGGTGCAGACCGGCATCAAGGTCATCGACGCGATCACGCCGATCGGCCGCGGTCAGCGCGAGCTCATCATCGGCGACCGTCAGACGGGCAAGACCGCCGTGGCGATCGATACGATCATCAATCAGAAGGGCCAGGACCTCATCTGCATCTACGTCGCGATCGGGCAGAAGGAGTCCTCGGTCGCGAAGATCGTCGCGACGCTCGAGGAGCACGGCGCGATGGACCACACCATCGTGGTCGTCGCGGGCGCGTCGGACCCGGCCACGCTCCAGTACCTGGCGCCGTTCGCCGGCTGCGCGATGGGCGAGTACTTCCGGGACAAGGGCGAGGACGCGCTCGTCGTTTACGACGACCTGTCCAAGCACGCCTGGGCGTACCGGCAGGTCTCACTGCTCACGCGCCGCCCGCCCGGCCGCGAGGCGTATCCCGGTGACGTCTTCTATCTCCACTCGCGCCTGCTGGAACGTGCGGCGCGCCTGAACAAGGAGAACGGCGGCGGGTCGCTGACGGCGCTCCCGCTGATCGAGACCCAGGCGAACGACATCTCCGCCTACATCCCGACGAACGTGATCTCGATCACCGACGGCCAGATCTACCTCGAGACCGATCTCTTCAATCAGGGCATCCGGCCGGCGATGAACAGCGGCCTCTCGGTGTCCCGTGTCGGTGGAGACGCCCAGACGAAGGCGATGAAGGCCGTGGTGAAGAGCCTCAAGGCCGACCTCGCGCAGTACCGCGAGCTCGCGGCTTTCGCGCAGTTCGGTTCCGATCTCGACAAGGCGACGCAGCAGCAGCTCCGCCGCGGCGAGCGGATCACCGAGATCATGAAGCAGCCGCAATATCAGCCGCTCTCGCTGGTGCAGGAGGTCGTCATCATCTTCGCCGCGTCGAACGGCTACGTCGACGACGTGCCGACCGCGCGCGTGAAGGATTTCGAGCGCGACCTCTACCGCTTCATGGACACCCAGTACAAGCCGCTGGCCGACAAGATCGCCAAGGAGAAGAAGCTCGACGCGGAGATCGAGAAGCAGATCCGGGCGATGGTCGAGGAGTTCAAGAAGACGGTCTCCTACGACGAGCGGAAAGCCGTCGCCGAAACCGCGCGGCCGGCCGCGGCCGAGCCCCCGTCAACGGCGCCGAAGCAGCCCGTGGCGGCAAAGGCCTAAGTGCCCAGCGAACGGGACCTGCGGCGGCGCGTCCGCTCCGTCCGGAACATCCGGCAGCTCACGCGAGCGATGCAGCTGGTCGCCGCGTCGAAGATGCGCCGCGCGCAGGAGTCCGTCCTCGCGTCGCGACCCTTCGAGCAAAAGCTGCGTTCCGTCCTGAACGAGCTCGCGCCCTATGCCGACCCGGAGCTCAGCCCTCTCCTGCAGCGGCGCACGCCGGTACGAAGGGTGGCCGTCGTGCTCATCACCACCGACCGCGGCCTGGTGGGTCCGATGAACGTGAACTTGCTACGGACGGCGCTACGGTTCGCGGTGGAACAGCCCGAAGCCCGCTACGTCGCTGTCGGGCGCAAGGGCATCGGTTCCCTACGCCGGCTGCGTACGCCGGTGATCGCGGAATTCCCGAACATCCCCGACCGGCCGACCACGACCGACACGAATGTCATCGCGCGCGTCGCCGTCGACGAGTTCATAAGTGGCAACGTCGACGAGGTGCACCTCGCGTTCACGCGTTTCATCAACACGCTCCGGCAGGAGCCGACGATCCGGCGGATCCTGCCGCTGGTGCCGGAGGAGGAGGACCTCGACGACCTTCCGCCGATCCAGTACCTGTTCGAGCCGGATCCGCAGACCGTGATGGATGTCATCCTGCCGCGGTTCGTGGAGATGACGGTCTACCAGGCGATCCTGGAGTCGAAGGCCTCGCAATGGTCCGCGCAGATGGTCGCGATGCGCAACGCGACCGATGCGGCGGACGACCTGATCGGCGACCTCGTCCTCGCCGCGAACAAGGCTCGCCAGACACGCATCACCAAGGAAATGCTGGAGATCGCTTCGGGCGCCGAAGCGCTGAAGGGGTGACGAGATGGCCGTGAAGACGAAGGAAGCGACCGGCGTCGGGGAGATCGTCCAGATCATCGGTCCGGTGCTCGACGTGCACTTCGAGGAGGGCGAGCTTCCGGAGATCTACCACGCCCTCACCGTGAAGCGCGACGCGGGCGACGAGCTGGTCACCGCTGAGGTGCAGCAACACCTCGGGAACAACTGGGTGCGCGC
Source organism: Chloroflexota bacterium (assembly GCA_046727665.1). Lineage (GTDB taxonomy): Bacteria > Chloroflexota > Limnocylindria > P2-11E > P2-11E > CF-39. Next base: position 6,434 of record JBKPCZ010000259.1, on the reverse strand, counting down.
CGTCGCGATGCAGAGCACCGACGGCCTCCGCCGGGGGATGAAGGTGACCAACACCGGAGGACCGATCACTGTGCCCGTCGGGAAGGACACCCTTGGACGCCTCTTCAACGTGGTCGGCGAGCCGATCGACGGCAAGGGCCCGGTGAAGGGTGTGCGGCGCGACCCGATCCACCGGCAGCCGCCGTCCTTCGCCGATCAGGCCACCGCCGCCGAGATCTTCGAGACGGGCATGAAGGTCATCGACCTCATCTGCCCGTTCCTCAAGGGCGGCAAGTCCGCGGTGTTCGGCGGTGCGGGCACCGGCAAGACCGTCGTGATCCAGGAGCTGATCCGCAACGTCGCCGCCGAGCACGGCGGCTACTCGATCTTCTGCGGTGTCGGCGAGCGCTCCCGCGAGGGCACGCAGCTCCTGGGCGAGATGCGCGAGTCCGGCGTCATCGACAAGATGTCGATGGTCTTCGGTCAGATGATCGAGCCGCCGGGCGCGCGCCTGCGCGTCGGGCTCACCGGACTCACCATCGCCGAGTACTTCCGCGATGAGGAGGGTCGCGACCTCCTGATCTTCATCGACAACATCTTCCGGTTCACGCAGGCGGGCTCGGAGGTATCCGCACTGCTCGGGCGCATGCCGAGCGCCGTCGGCTACCAGCCGACGCTCGCGACCGAGATGGGCGAGCTGCAGGAGCGCATCACGTCGACGAAGAAGGGTTCGATCACATCCCTGCAGGCCGTCTTCGTTCCGGCCGACGACTACACGGACCCCGCGCCGGCGACGACCTTCGCCCACCTCGACGCCTCGATCCGTCTCGAGCGCTACCTCACCGAGCTCGCGCTGTATCCCGCGGTCGACCCGCTGACGTCGACCAGTCGCGCGCTCGATCCGCTCATCGTGGGACAGGACCACTACGAGGTCGCGCGCGAAGTGCAGCGCGTGCTCCAGCGGTACAAGGACCTTCAGGACATCATCGCGATCCTCGGCGTCGACGAGCTCTCCGACGACGACAAGCTCCTCGTCGCGCGCGCTCGCAAGATCCAGCGCTTCCTGGCGCAGCCGCTGTTCGTCGCGAAGCAGTTCACCGGTCTCGATGGCGTGTACGTGAAGGTCGCCGACACGGTGCGCAGCTTCCGCGAGGTCCTGGAGGGCAAGCACGACGATCTGCCGGAGCAGGCCTTCTTCAACGTCGGCACGATCGAGCAGGCGCGCGAGAAAGGCGAACGGCTCGCGCGGGAGAGTGCATAGCGGTGCCGATCCGACTCGAGGTCATCACGCCGGAGAAGGTCGTCTACACCGACGACGTCGACATGGTCATCGCACCGGCGAGCGAGGGATACGTTGGGATCCTCCCGCACCATGCTCCGCTCCTCACGACGCTCGGCCCGGGTGAGTTCCGCGTGAAGAAGGGCGGTGTCGAACAGGTGCTGGCCGTCTTCGGCGGGTTCATGGACGTCCGCGGCGACCGGGTGATCGTCCTCACCGAGGATGCGGAGCACGCCGAGGACATCGACGCCCAGGCGGCGCAGGAGGCTCGCGACCGCGCGCAGCACGAGCTGCAGGCCGGGCCGATGAGCGCCGCCGAGGAGGCGCGCGCCCGGGCGAGCCTGCAGCGCGCCCTCGTCCGCATTCGGGTCAGCGAGCGCCGCCGCCGTCGCCTCTAGCGCAAGCAGAACTCAACGCGTCCGTCCGTTGGCCGTACGCGCCGAGCCGTTGGCGTCCGGTTTCCGGTGCGGATAGGCTGGCGGGAGCGGGGGACCGAGTCAGCGGGGTGGTCGATTGAGGGGTCTGGCGTTCCTGGCGGCGGGGATGGTGCTGCTCGCCTCATGCGCGGGCGCATCCGTGGCGCCCACGTCGAGCCCGGCCGACAGCGAGGAGACGGCCGCACCGGTCGCGACGCCCGAGCCCACACCTGCGCCGAGGCCGCAGCCGACGGTCGATCCACGGCTCTACGCGAAGCTGCGCGTGTTCGTCGCGTCCGAGAGCACCGATCAGGTCTGGGTCCTCGACGGCGCACCCGGCGAGCCCTTCGCGCTGGTCGGCAAGATCCCGGTGGGACGCATGCCACATCAGCTCTCCGTCTCGCCGGACGGAAAGTTCGTCGCGGTGAACAACCGGATGGCGAACACCACCTCGGTGATCGATCCGATCGCGATGAAGGAGATCGTCCGGCTTCCGGTGGGCAAGCAGCCGCACGGGATCATCTGGTCCCCCGACGCGAAGACGCTGTTCGTCGCGCACGAGCGGGACAGCTACATCGCCCGGTTCGACACGGGCACCTGGAAGTCCCTGCCCCCGCTCATGGTCGGCGTCCCCCAGCACGTGCTGACGATGAGCGCGGCCCGGCCGAACGAGCTCTGGTACACGGTGACGAATTCGAACGAGAACGACCACCTGCGCGTCTATGACCTCGACACCAAGCAGATCACCAGGGTGAAGGTGAACGACGTCCACGACGCGTACTTCACGCCCGACGGCAGCGAGATGTGGTCGAGCTCGTCCGGCTTCCTCGACAAGCCGTCCGACCGGATGGTCATCTACGACCCGGTCGCACGGACCGTGAAGCAGGAGATCCACCTGAAGGGCCGCTATCCGTTCCACACCCTCAAGCCGTTCCAAGACGGCGTGTACTACCCGAGCAACACGAACGTGATGATCCTGTCGGACCACCTCGGACCGTCACTGCTGTGGGTCGATTGGCGCGAGCGCGCGATCCTCGGCGAGACGAAGCTCGGTCAACAGCCGTTCCACTCGACGTACGACCCCGAGGGGGACCGGATGCTGGTCACGACCAACGTCGATGGCATGGTGAACGTGATCGACATGAAGACGCGGCAGGTCGTGCAGAAGCTGCCGGTGACCAAGGCGCACGGCATCGCGTCGGTGGGGATCGCCGCGCCCTAGTCTTTCTTCGCGATGCTCATCCGTCTCCTGGCGCTGATGTTCAACGCACTCCCGGTGCGCTGGCAGCGGCGGTTCATGTCCGCGGCGCACGATCGCTTCCTCGTCGGCGTCACCGGTCTGGGTGTCGATGACCAGGGACGCGTCCTGCTCGCGCGGCACCGCTTCGGCGCGCCGCAGTGGCGGTTCCTGGGCGGCTTCCTCCATCCGCGCGAACGCGTCGAGGACGCGCTCGCGCGTGAGATCCGCGAGGAGACCGGGCTGCAGATCGAGGTCGGGCCGATCCTGGAGGTCGTGACCGGCTATCGCTGGGAGCGCGTCGAGCTGGTGTTCGCCTATCGCGTGACGTCCGGCAGCGTCGCGCTCACGGACGAGGTCGCGGAGCTCCGCGGCTTCCCCGCGGACGACCTGCCCGAGGTGCGCGCCGACCAGCGCGGGCTCATCGAGCGGCACGCGGCCGCCGCCGTCGCGTGGGCCGCGGCGCGCGCGTGAGGGTCCAGCGGATCGATCACGTCGTCCTCACCGTCGCGGACATCGAGCGCACGATCGCGTTCTACGAGCGCGCCCTGGGCATGACCGCGATCACCTTCGCGGGCGGACGGCGAGCGCTCGCGTTCGGCGATCAGAAGCTGAACCTTCACGAGTCCGGCCGGGAGTTCGAGCCCAAAGCGCGCCGGCCCACGCCGGGCGCGATCGACCTGTGTTTCACCACCGACGTACCCCTTGGCGAAGTCGTGGACCATCTGCGCGCCGTGGGCGTCGCGATCGAGCTCGGTCCGGTCGACAAGACCGGCGCGCGGGCGCCGCTGCGCTCGATCTATTTCCGCGATCCGGACGGCAACCTGGTCGAGGTGTCGAACGAGGTGTGATCAGCGGGCCTGCCTGGCGTCTCCCAGAGCGTCGATGATCTCTTTGATGTGCTGGTAGTGCTCGAACTCGTGCTCCAGCAGCCGGCGCATCACGCGTTTGGTCGTCCAGCGTCGTCCCATGATCGTGTGATCGCGCCAGTCGTCGGGCTCCATGACGCTGAAGCGCTGGATGATGATGCGGTGCACCGCCTGATATGCGGTCAGCGGATCGGTGGGCCACTTCTCCAGACGCGAGAGCATGGCGATGTCGGTGGTCATCATGTGCTGGAGCGCCTCTCGAACGCTCCAGGTCGACTCGTTCGGCGCGCGCTCCAGCTCCTCCGGGGAGAGTCGCGTCACCAGCGCGACGACCGCGGCTCGCGACGCCTCGTACTGATGGATGAAGTCCCGTATCTCGTGCTCCTCGAAGGGACTGTCCTCGCCGGGCACCAGCGGCGAGTTCTCCAGCTCGCCCACTGACAGCCGCTCGGGGTCGATGTCCTTCCAGTGATCGATCGCGACGCCATGCGTCTCGAGAAGGGCGCGGTATTCGCCGAACGCGTGCCGTGCGTTCGCGATCGCCTCGTCGCGCGTCTTGCCCGAGGCGATGCATCCGGGCAGGACCGGGATCATGGCGAGGAAGTAACCCTCGCTCGGATTGGTCACGTAGATCTTCGCCTCGCTCATAGAGCGATCCACACCTTCTGCCCGCAGTCTGGCCGCAGCGAGCGGAGCGTGCCATCGACGTTGACGCGCAGCACCCCGGGTCGTTGCTCGACCATCTCGAGCACGGCGCCCGGCCTCACGCCTTGCGTGTCGAGGTACTCGAGGAACCCCGGCTCGTGCTCGAACTGATCGGGGATGCGCTCGACCGTGGCGCGCTCGCCGATCGCGAGTCGCTCGAGCGGCCGCGTGGGACGTGGTGTCGTGCCCGGCATCGGGTTGCCGTGCGGGCATGTCTGCGGATCGCCGAGCACGCGAACGAGGCGCTCTTCCATCTCCGGCGACATCGCGTGCTCGATGCGCTCGGCCTCCTCGTGCGTCTTCCACCATTCGTAGCCGAGGAGGTCGACGAGCATGCGCTCCGCCAGACGGTGCCGACGGACGACCCGGTTTGCGGCCGTCAGCCCATGCGCGGTGAGATGCACCTCCTTGCGCTCGTCGAGGTGCAGGAGGCCATCCCGCTCCAGGCGATGGACCATCTCCGACACGGCCGCGGGCGAGATCCGCAGGAATTCTGCGAGCCGCGCGCCGATCACCTGACCACCTTCGTCGGCGAGCGTGTAGACGGCCTGGAGGTATTCCTCAGTCGCCGGAGAGGTCTGCGTCGCCATTCTTGACCTGCCAGGTCGGAAATTGTTAGGCTCGCCTGAGTCTTGTTAGGCGTGCCTAAGAGGGCCGTCCGACGAGGCGAGTATCGCACTCGGGAGGACAAGTGAGCTCAGGCGATCTCGGCGCCTTGGTCCTCAGCCTTCGCGAGGGCGTCGAGATGGCGCTCGTGGTCGGGATCGTTCTCGCCTACCTGAGCCAGGCCGGTGCCCGCGGCGCGCGGCGCTGGGTCTGGGCCGGAGTCGCCGCGGCCTCGGCGATCAGCCTGCTCTTCCTCTGGATCCTGAACGCGCTCGATGCCGAGTTCGAGGGCGCCACGGAGCAGATCTTCGAGGGCACGACCATGCTCCTCGCCGTCGCGTTCCTGACCTGGATGATCTTCTGGATGCTCCGGAACGCGCGCTTCCTCAAGACCGAGCTGCAGCGCGGGGTGCGAGCGGTGCTGGAGCGCGGCGGTGCGGCATGGGGTCTCTTCCTGCTGGTGTTCTTCGCCGTGGTCCGCGAGGGCGTCGAGCTCGCATTGCTGCTCTTCGCCGCGCCCGGCGAGGGCAAGCTGCTCGGATCGCTGGTGGGTCTCGCGCTGGCGGTCGGTGTCGGTGTGTTGATCTACGCCTTCGGGCGGCGGGTCGATCTGCGCACTTTCTTCCGCGTCACGACCGTGATCCTTCTCCTGTTCGCCGCCGGTCTCACCGCGCACGCGGCACACGAATTCGCCGAGGCCGGACCGCTCGCGGCGATCGAGGGACCCAAGCTCTGGAGCACCGCGGCGGTGCTGCCCGATGACGAAGGACTCGGCTCCATCCTCCGCGCGCTGTTCGGTTATCAGGACGAGCCCACCGTGATCGAGGTCGTCGCGTACCTCGCGTACTTCGTCGTCGTGTGGATGCTCTCGAAGACGAACATCGTGCGCCCGGCCGTTCCCGTGACACCTGAGGTCACTCGAACCGCCTGATCACCGCGCGACCACAACGCGCGCACCGTAGCGACGTTCTAGATTTACCCCAGATGTTCACGAAGCAGATCGGCATCGACCTCGGCACGGCCAACGTCATCGTCTACGTCCGAGGGAAGGGTATCGTTCTCACCGAACCGTCCGTCGTCGCGCTCGTTCACGACGATGGTTCGCCACGACCCCGCATCGTCGCCGTCGGTGAAGAGGCGCGGCTCATGCTCGGCCGCACGCCGGGGAACATCACGGCCCAAAAGCCCATGCGCGACGGCGTGATCGCCGACTATGTCATCACCGAGCACATGCTCAAGCACTTCATCGACAAGGTCTGCGGTCGCATCCGCATCTTCCACCCGGAGCTCATGATCTGCTGTCTCTTATACACATCTCCGAGCCCACGAGACCACCTGTTGCA
>JBKPCZ010000258.1:0-5893 GCA_046727665.1 Chloroflexota bacterium | reverse complement strand
GAGCGCAGCGAGCGCCGTCGGGTCCGGGAGCGCGCCACGAAGCATCTCCTGCTGGAACGCCGGGATCGCGTAGGTCACCGGTAGCGCATAGGCGAGCGCCCGCACGGGCATCTGGAGCTCGCTCACCGGCAGCACGAAGCCGCTGAAGAACACCGAGACCAGGAGAACGAACATCGCGAGCTGGACGGCCTGCCGTTCGGAATCCGAGACGAGCGAGATGATCAGACCCGTACCGAGCGAGGCGAACGTAAGCAGGACCACCAGGACGGCGAGCTCGAACGGATCGCCGACCACCGGGATCCGCAGCACGTCGGTCGTGATCTTCAGGACCGCCGCGGCGACGAGCAGCGCCGTGAACGCGTACGCGACGTACTTTCCGACGAGCAGCTCGACGGTGCTGATCGGCGCGATGCGAAGGATCTCGATGGCGCCCGACCCTCGCTCGCGCACCATCGAAAGTGCGGTCACCGTGATACCGAGATGCTGGAGCACGAGGGCGAGCACCGCCGGCGCGAAGAACGTGAGCAGCGCCGGCTCGATCGGCGCGCGATTGTCCACGACGGCCTTCACCGGACGGGCGACCGTCTCGGGATTCATGCCATGGGCGACGATGATCTTCGCCTCCGGTCTGTCGAGACCCTCGCGCGCGATCGACGCCAGCAGCTCCGCGCTCATCTCGTACGCGATGTTGTCCGCGATCGCGCGCGCGATGCCGTCGGTGATCGGGTCCAGCTGATTCGTCTCGATGTGGAGCGTCGCCGACTCGCCGTGCTCGAGCCGCTGTCGAGCATCGTCGGGCGCGATGACGATCATCACGACCTGCCCGCGGTCGAGCCGCGCTCGTGCGCCCTCGACGTCCTCGGTCACGGCGGCGATGTGCGCGGTGCCCCGCGCCACACGCGTGTAGAACTCCGGATCGCGCGGCATCTCGCTGCCGGCCGGGACGACGACAATGGCTTCGAGGGGTCGGCGCTGTCCCGAGAAGCCGAGGCCGAACATCGCCATGATGATGAGCGGGCCGAAGATGAGGCTCAGCACCGCTCCGGGTCTGCGTGTGAGCTCGCGGAGCTCCTTGCGGATGACGGCCGCGATGCGCGTGGGCGAGCGGAAGATCCTCATGCCGCGTCCGCGCGCGGCCGATCGGGAGCCTGGGCCTGTCGCTCCTCCAGATGACGCTCCACGAGCTGTACGAAGATCTCGTCGAAGCTCGGCTCGTACTGGTCGATGAACGCGACGGTGTTGCCGTTCTGCTGGACCCATTCGACGATCCGCGGCGTCACCGCGCCGGCGTCGTCAGTGACGATGACCGCACCGCGCGGCCCGCGCTGACGCGCGACGAGGACGCCGGGCACCTTCTCGAGCCTGCGCGCGTCCATCTCGCGTGCGGTGCGCACCTCGAGCACCTCTCCTCCGTACACCTCCGCGCGCAGGTCCGCGGGCGAGGCGAGCGCCAACAGCTCGCCGTCCGAGAGGAGGGCGACGCCGTCACAGTTCTCCGCCTCGCCGACGTACTGCGTGGTGACGATGAACGTCCGGCCCTCGCCGGCCTGGCGGCGAAGCTCCTCCCAGATCCGCGTGCGCAGGATCGGGTCGATCCCGGCGGTCGGCTCGTCGACGAACAGGACCTCCGGCTCGTGGACGAACGCCGCGGCGAGCGCGAGACGACGCTGCATCCCCCCGGACAGCTGGCTCGCGCGCCGATCCCGCACGTCCCACAGGTCGACGAGCTCGAGCACCTCGCGAACGCGCCGCGCGCGACGCCGCATGTACATGCCGAAGAGCGCGGCGACGAACGAGACGTTCTCCCGCGCGGTGAGCTCCGGATACAGGAGGAAGTTCTGGGGCATGTAGCCGATGCGCTCGCGCGTGCTCGCCTTGAAACGGCCGGGGTTCTCGCCGAGCACGCGGACCTCTCCGCGCGTCGGCGCGAGGCTGCCCGTGAGCATCCGCAGGATCGTCGTCTTCCCGGAGCCGCTGGGGCCGATCAGCCCGAGGATCGTCCCCTGCGCGAGCTCGAACGAGACGTCATTGACGGCGACCACGTCGCCGAAGCGGCGCGTGACGTGCGACAGCGAGATCGGATCGGGACCGGCGGGAGTGTTCGCCACTTGGCCAGGACTGTTCGCCATTTGGCATGGAAGAAGCATGGCGCGTGCCCAGTCGTGGCACGCGGCTGGTCAGCGCCTGTGCGCGGCTCAGCGCGTGCCGAACTGGCGGTCGCCGGCGTCGCCGAGGCCGGGCACGATGTAGCCCTTCTCGTTCAGCCGGTCGTCGAGCGCCGCGACGTGGATGGGCACCTCGGGATGAGCTTCCGAGAGAGCGCGCACGCCCTCGGGCGCCGCGATGAGCCCCACGAACTTCACGCGCCTGGCGCCCCACTTCTTCAGGATGTCGATCGTCGCGACCGCCGAGCCACCGGTCGCGAGCATCGGATCGAGCACGAGGCACACCGCGACCGTCGCCTCCGACGGAAGCTTGTTGTAGTACTCGATCGGCCGCAGGGTCCGCTCGTCGCGGAAGAGCCCGATGTGCCACACCTGCGCCTCGGGCATGAGCTCGAGCGCCGCTTCGACCATGCCGATGCCGGCGCGCAGCACCGGCACGAGTCCGACCGGTTCGGCGAGGCGCGCGCCCTTCGCGGTCGCGAGCGGCGTCTTCACCTCCCCATCCTCCACGGGCAGATCCGCGGTGGCCTCGTAGAGGAGGAGCGTGGCGAGCTCTCCGACGAGCGCGCGGAACTGCTGCGGCTTGGTCCGCTCGTCACGCAGACGCGTCACCTTCTCGCGGACCAGCGGGTGCGTCGAGACGTGCAGCTGCGCGCTCAGCGGCGCTCCTCGCTCACCGTGCCGGTACGTGCTCCGGGGTGATGCCCGGCACCGGGAACCGGCGCGTGAGATCGAGCACCTCGGCGCCGATCTCCTGCGCGACCGTCTCGTCTCCCTTCGTCTTCAGCGCGCGCGCGATGAGCGCGCCGATGCGCTCCATCTCCGCTTCGCGCATCCCGCGCGTCGTCACGGCGGGCGTCCCCACGCGGATCCCCGACGCGATCGCCGGCTTCTCGGGGTCGTACGGGATCGCGTTCTTGTTCACCGTGATGCCGACGGCGTCGAGCGCCTTCTCGGCCTTCTTGCCGGTCAGGCCGAGCGGGCGCACGTCGACCAGCATGAGGTGGTTGTCCGTTCCTCCGGAAACGATCCGCAGCCCGGCCTTCGCCAGCGACGCCGCCAGCGTCGTCGCGTTCTTCTTGATCTGCTTCGCGTACACCTTGAACTCGGGCGACGCCGCCTCCTTCAGCATCACCGCCTTGCCGGCGATGACGTGCATGAGCGGTCCGCCCTGGATGTTGGGGAACACCGCGCTGTTGATCGGCTTCTCGAACTCGGCGTCGCTCAGGATCATGCCGCCGCGGGGACCCCGCAGCGTCTTGTGTGTCGTGGTCGTGACGATCTGCGCGTGCCCGACCGGCGTGGGATGCTCCCCCGCCGCGACCAGCCCGGCGAAGTGCGCCATGTCAACGATGAGGAGCGCGCCGACCTCGTCGGCGATCTTCCGCAGTCGTGGGAAATCGAAGAAGCGGGGATACGCCGTCGCGCCGGCGACGATGACCTTGGGCCGGTTCTCCTTCGCGAGCCGTTCGATCTCGTCGTAGTCGATGAGCTCGTCCTCGCGGCGGACGTGGTACGGGACCACCTTGTAAAGCTTCGCGGAGAAGTTCACCGGCGAGCCGTGCGTGAGGTGTCCGCCCTGGTCGAGCGCGAGGCCGAGCATCGTGTCGCCGGGCTGCATCACCGCCGCGTAGGCGGCCATGTTGGCCTGCGCGCCGGCGTGCGGCTGGACGTTCGCCGCCGCCGCGCCGAAGAGCGCCTTCGCGCGCTCGATCGCGAGCGTCTCGGCGACGTCGACCCACTCGCAGCCGCCGTAGTAGCGGCGGCCGGGATAGCCCTCGGCGTACTTGTTCGTCAGCACGCTGCCGACGGCCTCCATCACCGCGGGGCTGGTGTAGTTCTCCGACGCGATGAGCTCGATCTTCTCGACCTGACGGCGTCGCTCGTTCTCGATCGCCGCGTACAGCTCCGGGTCTTCGCGCTCGAGATGGCTCATACACCCCTCCGCATGCCCTGTGTCGAATCGGCGGTCACCTTGGTCCGTGGCTCCATGGCCTCGATCTGCTTGCGCCTGCGCTCGTGGCGCCCGCCCTGGACGGCCGCGCCGAGGTACGCGTCAAGGATGCTCTTCGCGAGCTCGTCGCCGATGACGCGCTCGCCCATGGTGAGCAGGTTCACGTCCACGTGCTCGACGGCGTCGCGGGCCGACCACTCGTTGTCCACGACGGTCGCGCGGATGCCGGGGATCTTGTTGGCGGCGACGGCGGGTCCGATGCCGGAGCCGCAGGTGAAGATCCCGCGCTCGACCTCGCCGCGCGTGATGGCCTCGGCGAGGACGCGCACGATGATCGGATAGTCGTCGTCCGGGTCCGGCGGCGGCCCGTACTGCTTCACCTCGTAGCCCTTCTCGCGGAGATGCTCCACGAGCGCGGCCTTCAGCGCCTGTCCGGCGTGGTCCGCCGCGACGCCGATCTTCAAGCGACCTTCGCCGACGCGAGCGCGCTGCGGATCTCCTGGGTGGAGATCGCGCCTTCACGCAGCACCTTCACATCCTGCGTCGTGCAGTCGACGATCGTCGACGAGAGGCCGCCGGTCGTCGGTCCGCCATCGAGCACGAGCGCGATCCGACCGTCGAGCTGCGCGATGACCTCCTGCGCGCTGCGCGAGTCGGGCTGACCCGAACGATTCGCGCTCGTCACCGGAAGGCCGCCGCCGCTCGCGGCGATGAGCCGCCGCGCGACGGGATGGTCCGGGACGCGGAACGCGAGCGTGCCGCGACGCGGCGCGACGAGGACGATCGTGAGCGGACCCGGCCAGAACCGCTCGGCGAGGGCGCGCGCCGCGGGTGTGACCTGCGCGCTCGCTTCGAGGTTCGAGGCGTCTGAGAGGAGCACTGGGATCCGCTTCTCCTTCGGCCGGTCCTTCGCCCCGTAGAGCTTGCGCACGTGATCGTGACCGGCGGCGAGACCGTACACGGTGTCGGTCGGAAAGGCGACGAGCTCACCACGCGAGAGTGCGGCCGCCGCCTCCTCCACTGCCCCCGGCGCGTCCGCCGCGAGGAGGCGCGTCTTCATTGGGAGGATGATAGGTCGATGAGCTCGCCGCTGGCCGCTGTCGCGCTATTCAAAGAGCTGCCCGAGCCGGGCCTGGAGATGCTCGCCGAGCGCGGACGCCCGAAGCGATTCGAGGCCGGCGAGGCGATCATGCGGCAGGGCGACGCGAGCGACGCCTTGCACGTCATCACCAAGGGCCGCGTCCGCGTCGAGCGTAGCCAGGCTGGCGAGGCACCGCTCGTTCTGGCCGAGCTCGGCGCCGGCGACGTGATCGGCGAGATGGGGTTGCTCGACAACGCACCGCGCTCCGCGACCGTGACGGCGCTCGAGGACACCGAGACGCTCGAGATCCATGCGACCGTGATGGCGCTCGTCGTCATGCAGTACCCGCAGGTCTCCGCGGCCCTGCTGAGAATCCTGAGCCGCCGCCTCCGCAGCGCGGACGAGCTCGCGGACGCGCTCGCCCGCCGTCCATCGCACTAGCGACTCAGGCGGCGAGGCGCGCAAGGGGGATCGTGAGGACATCGGCGATGCGCTCGACCACGATGTCGGGCGACGCACCGCCGGGGGCCTCCTTCGCGTAGTGCCCCTGACGTACATGGATCGTCGTCACGCGATCGCGAAGGCTCGCCTTGGTGCGCGCGAGGAGTGCGGCTCGGTCGTCGATGTGCGCGTAGCGCTCCGCGGGGAACCGGCGCTGGACCTCGGCGAGGTGATCCTCCTTGTGCTCGTACA
>JBKPCZ010000257.1:0-5151 GCA_046727665.1 Chloroflexota bacterium | reverse complement strand
GGGGATCTTCGCCCGTGACGCGCACGTGCGCTCGGTCGAGTGGCTCCAGTCGTACACCGGCATCCCCTACCCGTACTTCAAGGTCGACGCCATCGGCATCCCGGACTTCGAGGCCGGCGCGATGGAGAACCCCGGCGCGATCACGTACCGCACGCGCCTCCTCGCCGCCGACGAGCGCAACGCGTCGATCCAGGCGCTCAAGGGCGTCTTCAGTACCGCGGCGCACGAGCTCACGCACATGTGGTGGGGCGACCTCGTCACGATGCGGTGGTGGACGGATCTGTGGCTCAACGAGTCCTTTGCGTCGTTCGTCGGCGAGAAGGCCACCGCCGCGCTCAATCCCGAGTGGCGCTACTGGCGGGATTTCGTCGCGGACAACACCAGCGCCTTCAACCTCGACGCGCTCGCCACGACGCATCCGATCTCGGTCGAAGCGAAGAGCGCCGAGGAAGCCTCGCAGAGGTTCGACGCGATCTCGTACACCAAGGGCGCGGCGGTGCTGCGCATGATCGAGGGCTATCTCGGCGAGGACGCGTTCCGCGAGGGCGTCCGCATCTACCTGAAGCGACACGCGGAGGCGAACGCTTCCGCGGACGACTTCTGGCACGCGCTCGACGAGGCGTCAGGTCAGGACGTGACGGCGATCGCGAACGCCTGGATCAAGGCGTCGGGCCACCCGCTGGTGGATATCCGCGCGCGAGACGTGGACGGTGGGCTCGAGCTCGAGCTCTCGCAGACGCGCTACTTCTCCGACACGGACGCCACACCGACCGCACAGCGCTGGCCCGTGCCGCTCGTCATCAAGTACGGCACGGCGCAGGGCGTGCGCGAGCACCGCTCGGTGATGAGCTCGGAGCGCGCGAGCATCCGGCTTCCCGGCGCGCGCTGGTTCTTCCCGAACGCGGGCGGGCGCGGCTTCTATCGCTTCCGCTTCGCGAGCGCGTTCGAGGGCGATCGTCTCGACGCCGGGATCCCGCACCTGGCCGCCGAGGAGCGTCTCGCGCTCATCGACGACCTCTGGGCCCTCGCGCGCCACGGAAAGGCGACGCTCGCGATGTTCCTCGCGCGGCTCGAAACGCTGCGTGGTGAGGAAGATCGGGCCGTGCTCGCCGCGATCGGCGACTCGCTGTCGTGGCTCGGCAACTACGCCGTGCGGGACGCGACGGAGCGTCCGTTCGCGCGCCTCGTCGACGACCTGTATCGCCCGATCCTCGAAGCGACCGGATGGACGCCGCGCGAGCAGGACGACACCGACGTCCGCGAGAAGCGCACGCGCGCCATCCTGATGCTCGGCGTGCACGCGCGCGCGAGGGACGTGAGGGAAGAGGCACAGCGACGGGTCCGCGATCACCTCGATGGCCGCGAGAAGCTGCATCCCGACGTCGCTGGCACGGTCGTCGCGGTGGCCGCGACGGTCGGCAATAACGCGCTCTGGGAGCGCTACGTCGCGCGCATGCAGGAGGCGCAGGCATCCGACGCGCAGGAGGAGGCGCGCTTCCGCCAAGGGCTGATCTACTACGAGGATCCCGAGCTCGCACAGCGCACCGCCGAGGCGATCTTCTCTCCGCTCATCCGCCAGCAGGACCGCGGACTGATGCTCATCCCGATGATGCAGGCCCGTCGCGCACGCCTCGCGGCCTGGCAGGCGGTGCGGACGCACTGGGACACCGACGTCGCGGGCGCCGACCTGGCGCCGCTGCTCAAGCAGGGCTACGTCACGGCGGTGAGCCAGCTGACACAGCGCGGCCTCGCGGACGAAGCGGCCGCATTCCTCGAGACGAAGCGCACGCCGGACATCCAGGAGACCGTCGCGCAAAGCGTCGAGCGTCTGCGCATCAACACGGCCGCCGCCGAGCGACTCGCCGACGAGCTCGAAGACGCGCTTCGGGTGCCGATGCCGAGCTAAGCCGCGGCAGCGGGCTCCGGCGGTCGGCGGATCACCGGGCTGACGACCGCGGCGACCGTTGTCGCGATCATCACCGCCGAGAGCACCAGGATCGTCGCCGTGGGACCCGCGCTCTGCAGCAGTGCACCGACCGCGATCGACGCGATCGGTATGGAGCCCAGCGTCAACTGGTAGGTCGCGCCGTTCACGCGACCCTGCAGGCGGTCCGGGATCGCGGCGAGCCGACGGGCGCCCACGACCGCGTCCCCGGTCGCGTCGATGAAGAACATGGCGCCGAACACGATGCCCAGCGCGAGCGCATTCGGCATGAGGATGAGCAGCGGCGTGAGGACCGCCTTCACACCGAGCAGCAGGAGCACGACGACGCGGAACGAGAGTCGCTTACCGAGATACGGCGCGGCGATGGATCCCGCCAGGCCGCCGATGCCGATGCACGCGAGCATCACGCCGACCTCCTGCGACGTCGCGCCGCGATCGCGCGCGATGACGATGAGCGCGAGGTACAGCGAGTTCACGACGATGTTGTTGCCCGCGAAGAGGAGGAGCAGCGTCCGCAGGACGCTGTCCCCCCAGAGCCAGGCCAGCCCTTCGCGTATCGAGCCACCGCGCCGCGCCGCTCCGGCCGGCTGCTGCAGCGGGGTCCGGATGAGGGCCACGCTGACGAATGAGGCGACGTAGCTCACGCAGTCGACGGCGAACGGCACGGCGCGGCCGATCGCGTAGAGCAGCCCGCCCGCGGTCTGGCCGCCGATCAGGCCGACCGACATGCGTGCCGCGTTCTGCGCGAGCGCCGCGGGAAGCTGTGCTCGCGGCACCAGCTGCGGCACCGCGGAAACCTCGGCGACCTGGAAGAACGTCCCGCAGCTGCCGGCGATCGCAGCCACGATGAGCACGTGTGCGAGCGTCGGGCTGGCCAAACCGATCGCGAGAGCGAGGCTGCCGAGCGCGAGAAGGCGCGTGCCTTCGGTGAACAGCATGACCACGCGCCGGTCGTACCGATCCACAAGCGCTCCGGCCGGCAGATAGAGGACGAGGAGCGGGAGCGTCGCGACAAAGCGCACCAGTCCGGCGTCAAAGGGCGCCCCGGTCAGGTCAAGGACGAGCAGCGGAAGCGCAACGGCCGAGATCCACGACCCGAGCGTCGAGACGAGCTGACCAGACCACAGAAGCTGGAAATCGCGATTGCGACGGAGCGGCGGCGGGTCGCTCAGCCTCCGATGAAGCTCATCTCGATCTTCTTGAGTCCGGCCGTCTCCTCGGAGCGGAGCTCGGAGTAGCGATCGTCGCGCGCGGTCCAGATCGCGCCGATCGCATCGGCGATCTCGGCGTCGGACGCATCACCGCGGACGAGCGGACGGAGGTCGTGGCCCTGCGTCGCGAATAGGCACGTGTACAGCGAGCCGTCCGCAGAGAGGCGTGCGCGCGTGCAGTCGGCGCAGAACGCCTGCGTCACTGACGCGATCACCCCGATCTCACCGCTACCGTCACGGTAGCGCCAGCGTTCGGCGACCTCGCCCGGATAGTTCTTCTCGATCGGCTCGAGCGGGAGCTCGCGGTCGATCGTCGCGACGATCTCGCGCGCGGAGACGACGTCGTTCAGTCGCCACCCGTTAGACGAACCCACGTCCATGTACTCGATGAAGCGGAGGATGCGGCCGGTGCCGCGGAAGTGACGCGCCATCGGCAGGATGCTCTCCTCGTTCAGTCCGCGCTTCACGACCATGTTCACCTTGATCGGAGACAGACCCACGGCTTCGGCCGCGTCCATGCCTTCGAGCACCTTCGCGACCGGGAAGTCGACGTCGTTCATGCTCTTGAAGACCGCGTCGTCGAGCGAGTCGAGGCTGACCGTGACGCGCTTCAGTCCCGCGTCGCGCAACGCGCGCGCCTTGCCGGCGAGGAGCGAGCCGTTCGTCGTGAGGGTGAGGTCGAGATCCGCGACGTTCGAGAGCATCTCGACCAGCCGCTCGATGTGCCGCCGGACGAGCGGCTCGCCGCCGGTGAGACGGACCTTCTGCACACCGAGGCCGACGAACACGCGGACGAGGCGCTCGATCTCCTCGAACGACAGGATCTCGGCGCGTGGGAGGAACTGGAAATCCTTGCCGAAGACCTCCTTCGGCATGCAGTACACACAGCGGAAATTGCACCGGTCGGTGACGCTGACGCGCAGATCGCGCAGCGGGCGCCTGAAGGTGTCGAGCGGCTCCCCCATCACTGGAAAGTATGAGGCCCCGGATCCCTCCGGGGCCTCATATCGCTGGGATGCGATGTCGGTTACGGCGTCACGTCCTCGAAGATGACGAGGGCGCTGCCGAGGATCGCGCCGGTCGAGGAGTCAAGGCGGACCGAAACGCTCGCTCGGAGGAATCGGCCGGTGCCCGCGGGGGCATTGGCAGTGCCGGTCGCGTCGAACGTCCACGTCGCGCCTGCCGCACGCAGGGTCGGGAGGTTCGCCGGAACGGTCACGCTGCCGTACGCGGGATTCGCGAAGGAATCGGTGTAGGTGTACGTGGTCGAGCCAGACGGGGTGGCGAATGGATCGACGACGGCCTTCCACGTTCCGGCAGCCGGGCTGCCGATCGTCACGGTCTCGTTCGCCGTGCTGCCAGTGCCGCTACCCGCGAGCACGCAGGTGCCGGTCGTGCAGTTGTAGACGTAGAGGTCGAGGTCAGCGCCGGGATCGCTCGCGCCGCCGATCGTGACCTGGAGCTGCGTGGTGCCCGTCGGCACGATGATGTCGTAGGTCTGCTGCGCGCCACCGGCCGCGATCGACGCGGTCACCGAGCGGACGCTCGCGAACGCGGTCGCGGTCTGGACTGTCGTCGCGGCCGCGTACTGATTCGTCGCGGTGAAGGTCTGCGTGTACGGCGTGCCGACGGTGGTGTGAGGGTTGGTCCAGGTCGTCGGGTCGAGCGATACGCGGTAGGCCTCGAAGCTCACCTCGTAGGTGGAGCTCTCGGGTACCGCCGCACGCGAGGCGGCGTCGACGACCTCCCATACGCCCGCGGTCGGAGTGACCGTCAGCACGCGACTCACGGTCGCCGGACCCGTGGTCAGGCCGATGGCCTGACTCGCGGCCGTCTGCGGCAGGCCGTAGGGGTGGACCGCCGTCGCGTTCACACGCCCGTTGATGACCCGGAGCGTCATCCGCATGGCGGTCGTGCCGGTGGGCACGTCGAAGAACGCCTTGGGTTGACCTGCTTCGAATCGCCTCGCGCTTCCGGCGACGGTCGCCTTGTAGC
>JBKPCZ010000256.1:0-10648 GCA_046727665.1 Chloroflexota bacterium | reverse complement strand
CGTCGCCGTCGTCGGCGACCGGATCGAGGTGCGCGGTCCGATCGGCGGCTACTTCGTGTGGCACTCAGCGCTGGGCGGCCCGTTGCTCCTGATCGCGGGAGGCTCTGGCATCGTGCCGATCATGGCGATGATCCGCCACCGTGCCGCGGCCGCGAAGCGTCCGGCGACGCGGCTGCTCTACAGCTCTCGCACGCCGGACGACATCATCTACGCCGGCGAGCTGCGCGAGCTCGGCGCGCGCGACGACGGCCTCGAGGTCGTGCACACGCTCACGCGGTCACAGCCCTCCGGTTGGACCGGCTACGCCCGGCGCATCGATGACCAGATGCTCGCGGAGGTGCGCCGACCTCTGGGGGACGCACCACTGGTATTCATCTGCGGCCCGACACCGCTCGTCGAAGGTGCGGCGAATGGACTCGTTCGTACCGGCGTGCCGGCAGAGCGCATACGCACCGAGCGCTTCGGTCCGTCCGGAAAGTAAGGAGGCGAAGTGGAAGACAAGACGATCGACGAGCGAACGCTGGACGCGAACGCTGTCGCGGGGATGATGGAGGAGATCTTCGGGACGGACATGACCGTCGCCGACAGCAAATGCGCCGGATGCGGCCGCGAAGCACAGGTGGGCACCCTCCTCGCGTACACCAACGCACCCGGCGTCGTCCTTCGTTGCCCCGTCTGCGACACCATGCTGCTGCGCGTCGTCGTGACGCCACGCGGAACGCTCCTGGAGGCGAAGGGCCTGGCCTACGTCCGCGTGACGCGATGACCGCGGAGGGGCCCGCACGCGCGGGCCCCTTCCGCTCGTCGTCAGTAGCCGGCGCCGTACGCGGAGCGCGCGACCTTCGCGAGCACCTGCTGCTGGTAGTAGACGAGACCGCCTTCGTCGGCGGGCACGTCCGAGGGATAGTGCGTGGACACCGACAGCGCGTAGATGTTCCCGCCGGAGATCGCGAGACCGAAGTAGTCGCCGATGAACGCGCGCTCGGTGCACGGGTCGCGATGCGCAGCGCACGCCATCTGGCCGATGCCGTCGACATGCTGCGCGGGGTTCATCGGATCCCACGTGAATTCGCTGATGCGCACGTTCGTGAGCACCGGAGCGGCGCCCGCGCCGGTGTCCTTGTAGGCCTGAAGCGTCGTGTCGATGCAGAAGTTCCGCTTGCCGACGTCCGCGGCGAGCACGCTCGGGTCGCTCGGGCAGACCGCGCGGCGATCGTAGAACGCGATCGCCACGGCGCCGTTGGGCCCGGCCGCGATCGTCGGCTGGAACTGATCCGTGTAGCCAAGCGCCGCCGACTCGGCGTTGTCGTTGACCTTCTGAGGCGCCGACCACGTCGCGCCGCCGTCGCGGGACTGAGCGAACTTCACGTCGAACTGCCCTTTGGCGCTGTCCCAGTCCTCATACGCCATGTAGAGGTGACCGGGATAGGTCGGGCTGGCGGCGAAGCTCTCGGCGATCCCGTCACGGAAGGTCGTGTTCGGTAGGCAGCAGCTGTTGATCAGGCCGACGCCGGTCACGGCGCGGAAGAAGGTGAACGTGCTGCCGTCGTCGGTCGATTTCGCGACCCACAGGGTGGCCTGTCCGCTTTTCTTGTCCTTCTCGGTGGACGCGAACGCGATGTAGAGATCACCGTTCCCGTCGATCGACGGCTGGACGTAGAAGTTCTGCCGGCCGCTCACGGACGGCATCGGGAACGAGTTGTAGCGCGAGAACGTGGCGCCACGGTCGCGCGACACGGAGATACGCAGGTCGACCGAGCCGCCGTTCGATGCGCCGTTGAATACCGACCACACCGCGTAGACGTGGTCCTGATACGGATGTCCCGGGATGTGGTTCACCGCGATGAACTGCTTGTCCTCGACGTGCCCGTACTGCAGGCTCGACGAATTCGGCGATGTCTCGAGCGGCACACCGCCGTTCGCGGTGATCCAGTGCCGGCCCATGTCGTCGCTGTACGACGCCATGACCGCGGCGTTCGGATGCATGTTCTGCCAGTAGGCGTTGAACGGCAGTGTCACCTGATACGCGCGACCCCGGGTGTCGAAGTCGACGTTCGGGTCGGTGTTCATCGTCCAAGACGGCGGCATGTTCTGGTTGCCGCCCAGCGTCGTGCACTCGTACCCCTGCACCTGGTTGTTCCCGGCGGGCGACCCGCCCAGGATCGTGTACGTCCCGAGGTGGAAGTCATAGAACGTGCTCCACTTCGAGATGAAGAACTTCGAGTTGCCGATGAGGTCTTCGGTGCCGGGCTTCACCGCGATCCACGATTCCGAGTGATTCGAGTTGAGCGGCTGCGGCCCGCATGTGCCGGGCACGTAGGCGTTCGTCACCGGCTGGACCGGATAGCCGCCGCCCATGACCGGGGTGCTGGCGACGACGTTCGTGAACGCGACCCCGCTCGACCAGAGCGGATCCGCGGCCGCCCCGGCGAAAGACGCCTGCAGGACGAGCGTGAGCGCGAGGATCAGTGCGCCGGTCTGGGTCAGCGCGGAGGATCGGGACATGGATGACCTCCCCGTTTTTCGCGAGCTCCGGCAAAGCCCGTCATCCCACCGCCACGGGATGCTAGTCCCGAAGGGCTAGAGCGCGCCGATCGCGAGGAGGAGGCCGTCTTTCTTGATCGCCGGGCTCGTCACGACGAAGAGCACGACGCCACTGACGGTCGCCTTCACGGTCGCGATGGGCTCGCCGAGCAGGTCGACAAGCTCGCCTACGACAGCGCCCGCGGCGACGTCCTGCTCGACGCGGACGCGTGAATGGAAGATGCCTTCCGCCGGCGAGCGCAGCCAGTCGAAGCTGTTCACCACGCGCGGCGGCGGCAGCGGCTCCGGGGCACCGTCAAGCGCGCCGATCGTCTTCAGGATGTTCGTCACGCCGCGGACGTGACGCACGACGTCCGCTTCGATCAGGAGTCCACGCCCGCCGGACTCCGCGAGCATCGACGCCACACCGTTGAGCGCGGCGAGCGCGTAGAGCGATCCCGGTCGCTCGCCGGTCGGCGCGCTCTTCACCGCCCAGCGCGCGCCGTACGCGTTCGCCATCTTGCGGATCCGATCGTCAAGCGCCGCCTCACCGGTCTCGCGATAGATGACGAACGGCGTGAGGTCCTCGATGAGATCGCCGGCGTGGAGATCGATCGCGTATTCGCAGCGCGTGACGATCTCCGTCAGCAGACGATGCGCGAAGCGCTCGCCCCACTTGCCCTTCGGGTCGCCGGGGAACAGCCGATTCAGATTGTCGCCGTCCTCGGGGTTGACGTAGACGCTGCGCTCGTAGAAACCGGGACGGTTGAGGAGCGGGATCACGAGGAGGATGCCCTGCACCTGGCCGGGTTCGATCCCGCGCCCGATGCGGATCGCGGCCTCGATCCCGGTGTACTCGGCAGCGTGGATCCCGGCGGTGACGAGGACGGTCGGGCCGCTGGTCCTCCCGGCGATCGCGAAGTACGGCCATTCGTATTTCGCGAGCCCATCGTCGCCGGCGAACGTGAAGTGACCGGCGGCGCGCTCACCCGCTGCCGGGATGGCGATCGGACCGAGCGAGCTCCGCGTTTGCATCCGGGCGCAAGTCTGTCAGATAGACGTATTGCGTAGCATCCACGCGACACGAAAAGGAGGAACGCATGCCGATCAAGAAGCCCAGCCCATCGCGCAGTGGACGCGGGACGAATCCGCCCGGCGGCGGTTATGGCCGCGGTGGCAAGAAGCGCAATCCGCTGAAGGCGAAGCCCGGCCGGAAGAAGTAGGACCCGTTCTGCGAGCCCGCCATGTGCCGCCGGCAACGTTCTTATTGTTCACAGCGTGGCGGGAGATTGACAGGATGTGGAGGATGCTTGCGGCGATGACGAGCGAAGCGACCGTCGGCCTTCGCGCCAGAGCCGCAAGCGTCCCGAGCGATGCCCGGTTCGACTGGCTCATGCTGGCCGGCGCTATGTGGGTCATCGCCGGCATCGCGATCGACGGATGGGCGCACAACAACATTCGCCCGCTCATCGACACGTTCTTCACGCCCTGGCACGCGATCCTCTACTCCGGGTATCTCGCGACGTCCGCGGTACTGGTGGGGACCGTCGCGCGGAACCGTTCGCCGGAAGTCACCTGGCGTGACGCGCTGCCGCGCGGCTACGACGCGGCGCTCGTGGGTGTGATCGTCTTCGGGATCGCCGGTTTTCTCGACATGCTCTGGCACGTCGCGTTCGGCATCGAAGTGGCCGTCGGGACCCTGCTCAGCCCCACGCATCTCGGATTGGCGATCGGTGGCGGTCTCATCATTTCCGGTCCGCTGCGAGCCGCATGGCTCCGCACCGGCGATGAGACCTGGTCCCGGCATCTCACCGCGGTCGTGTCTCTCGCCGGGCTCGTAACGCTCTTCACGTTCATGACGCAGTACGCGAATCCATTCGCCGGACTCGCGGTCAGCGCCGGCTCCGAGCCGGTCGAGCTCACGGCCCGGCTGCGAGATGGATCCTCCCTCTCGATCGACCGCGTGGTCGGCTATCAGGAGGTCCGCGGCATCTTTGGCCTGCTCCTGCAGGCCGGCCTCGTCATGGGTCCGGTGCTCGTCGCGCTGCGCCGCGCGTCGCTCCGGCCGGGCGACATGACGATCGTGCTCGGCCTCAACGCGCTCGTGATGCTCCTCATGCGGGGCAACCTTCAGACACTGTGGCCGCTCCTGGCCTACGCCATCGGCGCGGGCGTCCTCGGCGACGCGTTGTTGTTGCGACTGCGCCCGTCGCCGGCGCGGCCGCTCGCGATCCGCGTCTTCGCCGCCGCGGTCCCCACCGCATTCACGACGGGTTACTTCCTGACCGCGCTGGGGTTCCCCGGCGGCGTGTGGTGGGCTCTGCCGGATGTCACGGGAACGATCGTCCTCACCGGGATCCTCGGCGTGCTCCTGAGCTACCTGGTGTTCTCCGGCGATCGGGAGGCGCGGCGCGAACCAGCGTGACGTCTGCCGCTAGAGCCGCAGTGGCGGGTAGTAGCTCTCGACGCCCTCGCGCTTGACCTCTTCCACCCAGCTCGTCCCGTACACGGCCTCGCGGTCCGCTCCCGCGAGGCTCCAGGCATCACGGCGATAGGTCCAGTTCGTCGGGTGCAGACGGTGCGCTTCGCGGAAGTGTTCGATCGCGGCCGCGTGATCGGCGCGCGCGTGCAGCGCCTGACCGAGCGCGAAGTGCGCCGCGGCCGTCGCCTCCGCGATCGGACGCGGGCGGCTGCGACGAACGACCTCGTCCGGCGCGAGGACATATCGGCTCGCGCTGCCGTGCGCCACCCAGTCGCGAAGCGCGGCGACGTACCGCTCGGCCTCGACGTGCAGGGCCTTCACGAGCGCGATGCTTTCGCGCTGCGCGGGAGTCGCGTCCGCCGGCACCTCGCGATCGAGGTACGCGGGACGGCGCGGATGGGCCGGCTCGGGCGGGCGCACGATCATCCCGCCCTCGTCGATCCAGATCCCGCTGGGCACGTTCACGATGCCGAACAGCGCGTCGACGACGTGCGCCTGATCGATGAGGGAAGGATGCTCGGGCTCCGCCCTCGCGATCCACGGACCAGCGGTCTCGACGCCGCGAGCGTCAAGCGCAACGGTGACGATCTCGAGACCGCGCGGCCTCAGCTCTCGTCTGAGCTCCTGCCACACGGGCAGGTCAAAGCGACACCCTCACCACGACGCCCACGCGACGAGGAGCACCTTCGTCCCACGGAGCATCGCGAGGCGGAAAGGTCGTCCATCGACGTCCGGCAGCTCGAGCTCCGGTGCGAGCGCGGTGTTGAGCGCGCGGCCGCCGGCTTCCGCGCCGAGCGCCCAGAGACCATGAGCCTCGTCGTGGACGAGAGGCATCGCGAGCGCCCGCGCGGCGGCAGCGAGATCGATCACGGTGGGGTCGGCCGTGCCGAACGGCACGCAGCGCTCGCCGAGGCATAGCCCCTCGGGCTTCGACTGCCACCCCGCGATGCGCTCGAACTCGTCCGCAGCAACGCGTGCGGTCGTGAAGATCACTGCGCGTTACGGTAACTCGGTGAGGATCCTCGTCCTGGCGCTCATCGTCGTCAGCGCCTGCGGGCCCGCGGCGACGGTCGCGCCGACGGCGTCGCCGACTCCCACCGCGACGCCGACACTGTCGCCGACTCCGACGGCGTCGCCCTCCCCCCTGCCGACACCGACGCCGGGTGTCATGCCGCTGTTCGACGCGCACCTCCATTACAGCGCGCCGGCATGGTCGGTCTATCCGCCGGAGGCTGTGGCGAAGATCCTCGACTCCGCCGGCGTGCGCTCAGGGCTCGTGTCGAGCGCCCCGGACGAGGGCACGTTCAAGCTGCGTGACGTCCTAGGCGACCGCGTGATCCCGATGCTCGGACCGTATCGCAACGTCGCCGACGTGTTCTCCTGGGCACGCGATCCGTCAATCGTCCCGTACGTCTCGTCGATCTACCGGCCCGGCATGCACCGCGGTTTCGGCGAATTCCATCTGCTCGTCGGACAGATCGGCCTTCCGACCGTGCGCGCGGTGCTCGCGTTCGCCCAGCGCGAGAAGCTGTTCCTCCAGCCGCATGCCGACGCGCGCGCCGTCGCGGAGCTTCTCGACTACATGCCCGATGCGACGATGCTCTGGGCGCACGCCGGTGTGGATGCGACGCCGGAGCAGATCGGAGCGCTCCTCGATAAGTGGCCGAAGCTTTCGGTCGAGCTCTCGCTGCGCGCGGACGTCGCGCCGCACGGCACGCTCGATCCACGCTGGCGCGAGCTGCTCGTGCGCCACAGCGGACGCTTCATGATCGGGACCGACACCTGGACCGCGGGCGGGACGTTCACCGGCAACGAGCGCTGGGACACGTACGCCGAGATCGTCAGCGGGATCCGCGGTTGGCTCGCGCAGCTGCCGACCGACGTCGCCGAGGCCATCGCCTACCGCAACGCGGAGCGCTTCCTCGCGCAGCTTCCCCGCTAGGCGTACCGCGCGAGCAGCAGACCCACGGCGAGCGCGACGATGGCGAGCCAGAGGATACGCAGCGCTCCCTCGGGAGCCGCGATCAAGCCTTCGGCATCGAGTCTCTCGATCGTGCCGTCCCGGTAGCGGACCTCGCCGCCGACGGACAGGCTGCGCCTGCGCACCACACGCACACGTGTCGAAAGGACACGCTGCGCGAGACTGAGCAGCGCTGCCGCGGCCGCCACCGCGACGGCCGCGAGCGGCGGCGCGCCCGTCGCGTACGCCGCGGTCAGCACCGGGAACGCGCCCCAGGCGAAGGCGAACCCCACATCCGAGTGCACCAATGGAGCCTCGAACGCATAAAGAAGGACGAGCGCGACGCCCGCCGCGACGAACAGCGCGAACGCCGGACCGAGCATCACGATCCCGGCGACGCCCAGCGCGGCGGCGCCGGCGAGGCCGAGCGCTCCGAGAGCGACGAGCGTGCGCGCGGGGATCCGCGTGCCGAGCGGGCGACCCTGCAGCTCGTCGAACGAATGCGCCGCGACGCCGACGGCGAGTCCGAACGCGAGGAGCGCCCCGAGAACGATGCGTGGATCGGGCGCGGGCGCGAGAGCCGCGCCGAGCAGCACGTACGAGAGATGCCAGGCCGTGTACGGCGGGTGCAGCAGCGTCCAATAGTCCCGCCAGCCTCCGGGCCGCAGCGCGTAGAAGGCCGCGCCAAGACGCGCATCACCGGAAACCGGAGCGTCGCGCCTCGTCCCGCTCATCACGACACCACCGCCGAGGCTCATGCGCCGCGAGCGGACATCGGCGAGGCCGGCCTCGCGCCAGTAGCGCTCGACCTCGCGCTGCGGGTGCGCGCGGTAGAAGCGCTCGATGCTCGGACCGAGGAACGCGTTGACCTCGCGCCACTTGCGCGAGAGCAGCGCGCCCGCGAGCGGCATCACGAGACGCGTGTACAGACGCCACAGCGCGAACGCGAGGGGCGACGGCGGCACGCCGAACTCGAGCGCCGCGACACGGCCGCCGGGCTTCACGACGCGCACGAGCTCGCGGACGGTCGCCGCGGGATCGTCGACGTAGCGGAGGAGATAGGTGAACGTGAGGTGGTCGAAGGCACCGTCGGCGAATGGCAGGCGCTCGGCACGCGCGTTCACCAGTCCAGCGATGAGCCCATTCCGCCGCGCGGCCTCCGCGAGCATGTCCGCGCTGCGATCGAGACCGACGACACGGCAGCCATAGCGTCGCGCGAGCTCCGCGGCCACGAGCCCGGTCCCCGTCGCGACGTCGAGCACGACGTCATCCGCGTCGGCGTCGACCGCCGCGACGAGGGCGTGACGCCAGCGCGGATCCTGGCCGAACGAGAACAGCGCGCCGGCACGGTCATATGAGCGCGCGATCCCGGTGAAGATGCGCGGCGCGTCGGCCGACGGCGGGTTGGGCAACGCGTCGAGTATGCGCGGCTCGCGTGTTAGACCGGCATCACCACGCGGCCGGCCCGACCGGTCCGCGATCGATATTGCTCGGCCGCGGCGCGCGCCGCGTCCGCTGCGCGGTCGGCGTCCACGAGCGCGAGGACGGAGCCGCCGAAACCGGCGCCGACCAGGCGCGCCCCGTGGACGCCGGGCTGGTCGCGCAGCAAGTCGGCGAGGACATCGAGCTCCTCGATCGAGACCTCGAAGTCGTCGCGGAGCGACGCGTGCGACGCGTCGATGAGCGCGCCACAGCGCCCACGATCCTCGGCCCGGAGCGCCGCGACGAACGAACGCACGCGCTCGTTCTCGGTCACGACGTGCCGCACGCGCCGGGCAAGCGTCTCACTCTGTGCCGCGAGACGCTCGACGTCGCCGAGCGTGGCGTCACGCAAAGATGCGACGCCGAGTCGGCGCGCGGCCTCCTCGCACTGCGCCCGTCGCTCGTTGTACGCGCCCTGTTTCGCGTTGTCATGCGCGATGCCCGAATCGATCACGGCGATGTCGACGTTCGCGGGGATCGGCACCCGCTCGATGTTCGTCTTGCGCATGTCGATGAGCAGCGCTTCGCCGGTGCGCGCGAGGGACGCCGCGAGCTGGTCCATCGTCCCGACGCGCGCGCCCACGACGTCGCGCTCCGCCTTGTGGGCAGCGTATGCGAGGGCCATGTCGTCGAGGGTCAGCGAGAAGGCGTCCCGCAGCGCGCGCAGCAACGCGACCTCGAGCGCCGCACTGGACGACAGCCCGGCCCCGGGAGGGACGCGAGAAGCGATGCCGGCGTCGAAGCCGCGGATCGGATGCCCGGTCTTCGCGAGCACCCAGGTCACACCGCGGACGTAGTCGCCCCAGTCGCCGCAGTGCCGCTCCTCGCCAAGGCGGTACGCGACGGGCATGTAGCCCTCGCTCTCGACGCGGACGACCCGGTCCTCGCGTGGCGAAAGCTCGACGACCGTGCGCTGCGGGGTCGCGGTCGGAAGGACGAGGCCTTCGTTGTAATCCGTGTGCTCGCCGATCAGATTCACGCGTCCAGGAGCATCGGCGCGGTACACGTCGTCCCTATAACACCGCCGGCGCAACTCCTGTTCTGCTCCGCCGATACTTGGCTCGTGATCCGATACCGACGCGCCATGCTGGCGGCGGTCGAGCGGCTTGCCGGCGGTCGGCTGCCGGACCTGCGGCGCTCGCTCGGGCGGCGCCAGATGTACCTCTACGTGACACCCGGAGACGTTCTCGTGGAGCGCGCGCTACGCGGCTTCCCCGACGACGTCCGTGCGCTGGGCCGCCGCTGCCGGATCATCCGGACGAATGCGCGAGGCGGAGGCGGCTTCTATCCCGATCGCAACGAGATCGAGCTCGCGGCCGGCGTCGAGACCTATGAAGGGCTGGGGCAGGTCGAGCTTTCGGCCTGCCACGAGCTGTTCCATTTCGTGTGCTGGAACCATCCGCTCTATCGCCGGGACGAGGACCGCGACTTCGCGTACCTCCGGCGGGCGGTCCGCGACAGCCGCGCGCATCTCGCCGCGTACCCGCGTTACCGCGATTGGGTCGTGGGCTCGTTCCTGCGCCAGGGGGATCACGCGAATCCGGTGGAGTACTTCGCCGACATCCCCACGAACTTCCGGGACGCCGCGGAGCTACCGCCGCCGATCCGGTCGCACTTCGCCCCATTGATCGACGGCTCGGCCCCCACGGTCGATCTCACACGCGAGCCGGACTGGCCGATGGACGACTCCTACTTCGCGCTCGAGACGTTCCAGCGCTGGCTCGCGGGAGATCACGCGTGACATGACAAGCGTCGAAGGCGCGATCCTCGTGTGGCTCGCGATCGGCGTGGGGATCGCCGCCGGTGTCTTCGTCATCGCGCGTTCGGCGGTGCAGATCGCGAGCGTGGCGTACCGCGTCATCGAGAAGGAAGTGGACGCGAGGACCGCGACCCGGCAGACCACGCTCCTGAGCCTCGCGATGGTCGCGGCACTCGTCGTGACCGCGGTCGTTGCCGGGTACGCGATCCTCGTCATGTTCGCCACGCTGCTTGAAGGCAGCGGACTGATCGGTGGGACCTAGCCGAAGCTAGGCGGTCGGCTGCTTGATCGGACCCTTTTCCGTTCCGGGCTTCTCGCGTGGCGTGTCGGTGGGCTCGCTGAGCGGGATCGCCGGCTCGTCGCCGCCCTTCTTGCCGACATCACCAGGAATGGGCTCGCCCGGGCGCGGGGGGAGTCCCGGATCTCGCACTACGGCTTGACC
>JBKPCZ010000255.1:0-8118 GCA_046727665.1 Chloroflexota bacterium | reverse complement strand
CCGAGCGGCTTCGGATGGTTCACGCACACGACGGCCCCCGCCTCGGCGGCCTCGCGCATCGTCGCCTCCACGGCACGCGCCTCCGGCTCGCGGAACTCCCACCAGCGATCGGTGCCCCAGGCATTCCAGTGCCCGCCGTAGGTCGTGACCTCGACGCCCGGAATGACCAGCGGCAACCCGTCACCGCCAGAGCCGTACGCGCGCTGATGCCGGACGTTGTTGTGATCGGTGACGCCGAGATAGTCGAGCCCCGCATCGGCCGCGGCGTGCAGCACCTCGCTTGGCCAGGAATCGCCGTCCGAGTACACGGTGTGGCAATGCAGGTCGCCGCGGATCCAGCCCTCTCGCGCTGGTGGCCGTGGCTCGGACCGCGCGCTGTGGGGCACGGCGGTATCGCGGGCTGGTTCGGCGAGACCCGGGTCGAACCAGATCTCCACGCTCCAGTCGCACCCGCGCGGGCCGACCTTGTACGGACCCAGCAGCACGTGCCAGGTGCCCGAGCCGATCGGACCCGGTTCGTACGGCGGGGTGGCCCACCGCTCATCGATGGTGAGCTCGAGCTTGTTGCTGCCGCTCCAACCGCGAAAGCCGGGACTCCCTGCGGCGGTGCCGCGCTCGTCGAAGAGTCCGATGTCCAGCGTGTTGCCGCCCGTGATCGCCGGATCCGAGTCGATGCGGTCGCTGTAGGAATAGCGAAGATGAAGCTGACGAAGACCGCGCGGCACGTCGAACGGCACATGCGCGTAGCGCTTCTCGTGCGTGCGATCGAAGTGCCCGCTGAGCCGGCGGTCGGGCGGCCCGAGGTCGCGCGCGCTCAAGCGAGCGCGACGCCGGTATCGCGATCGAAGACCCGCACGCCGGCGGGATCGGCACGCAGACCGACGCGGTCGCCCGCCTGTGGGCGCACGTCGGGACCGGTGCGGACCTTCACCAGCGCGTCGCCGAGCTTCACGTTCACGATGACCTCGCTGCCGAGCGGCTCCGACACGAGCACCTCGGCGGGATGCCCGTCATCGGCGAGGAGGATCGCCTCGGGACGCAGACCGACGGTGAGTGTCGCCGCGCCGGTGTCGCGCAGCCGTGGCATCGGCATGCGCCAACCGCCCGCGACGATCAATGCACCGTCCTCCCGCTGGGCGGCGAGCACGTTCATCGGCGGGCTGCCGATGAACTGCGCGACGAAGAGATTCGCCGGATGCTGGTAGACGTCGTCAGGCGCCCCGAGCTGCTGCAGGTGCCCCGCATCGAGCACCGCGATGCGGTCGGCCATCGTCATCGCCTCGGCCTGGTCGTGCGTCACGAAGATCGTCGTGACACCGAGCTGCTTTTGAAGCGCCTTGAGCTCGGTGCGCGTGTGCGTGCGCAGCTTCGCGTCGAGATTCGACAGCGGCTCGTCCATGAGGTAGACGCGCGGCTCACGAACGATCGCGCGCGCGAGCGCGACGCGCTGCTGCTCGCCGCCCGAGAGCTGCGCCGGCCGACGCGGGAGCAGATGCTCGATGCGGAGCAGCTCGGCGGCGCGCGTGACGCGGCGCTCCTGGTCGGCGGACGAGAGCCCGCGAACGCGCAGCGGGTAGCGGATGTTGTCGCGCACCGACATGTGCGGGTAGAGCGCGTAGCTCTGGAAGACGAGCGCGACGTCGCGATCCTTCGGCTCGAGCCCCACGACGCTGCGGCCATCGACGCGGATGTCGCCGCGGTCGGGATGCTCGAGACCGGCGAGCATGCGCAGCGCCGTAGTCTTGCCGCAGCCCGACGGCCCAAGGAGCACGAGGAACTCGCCGTCGGCGATATCGAGCGTGAGCCCGGCCACCGCCGGACGCTCCTGCCCGACGAACTGGCGCCAGACCTCGTCGTACTCGACCTTCGCCATCTGCTCAAGCTCTCCGCATCGCGATCACAGTCCCCGCGTGCTGCTCATGAGTCCGCGCACCATGAGGCGGCGGGTCGCGAAGAACACGGCCATGACCGGCAGCACGTACAGGACGCCCATCGCGGCGACGAGACCGTACTGGACCTCGGTGTAGCCGCCGGCGGTACGAAACGTCTCGTAGAACGCGAGCGGGATCGTCTTCATGCTCTGCTGGTCGACGAGGATGAGGACCATGAGGACCTCGGCCCACGCGCTGAGGAACGATAGTCCCGCGGCGACGGCGATACCGGGACGGGCGACGGGCAGCACGATCTCGAGGAGCGCGCGGAGCTTCGTCCGGCCGTCGAGCCACGCGGCCTCCTCGAGGTGACGCGGGACCGAGTCGAAGAAGCCTTTCATGAGCCAGACGAGGAATGGAAGCTCGATCGCCGAGTGGATGAGGATGAGCCCGAGGTACGAGTTGCGGAGCCCCAGCTCCCGCGCGAGACCGTAGATCGGGACCATCGTCGCCGACAGCGGCATCGTCTGCAGCAGGAGCACCGCGTACGTGATCCACGCCTTCTGCCGCAGCTCGATGCGTGACAGCGAGTAGCCGGCGAGCGACACGACGCAGACCGTGAGCAGCATGGTGGAAACGGCGACGAACACGCTGTTCTGCAGCGCCGTCGCGAACGCGTAGCGCTCGAAGATCTGCACGAAGTTGTCGAGCGTGAGCTGCTCGGGCCAGCGGATGTACGCCTGCGCGTGCGCGTCGAGTGCGGCGGTGAAGAGCCACACGAACGGCGCGAGGAAGAAGGCCGCGATCGCGAGGAAGGCGGCGTGCATGAGCACGAACTCCAGGCGCGAGCCGCCCTCGAGCGGGCGCGTGCGCGGCGGGACCGCGACCTGCGCCTGCGCCTGCGGACCGATGGCCGTCATGCGCGGGCCCTCGACCAGCGCAGGTAGAGCACCGCGAAGGCGGCGTTGAGGACCAGCATCACGACGGCGATCGTCGAGCCGTAGCCGATGGCGTACGAGCGGAAGGCTTCGTGGAACGCGTACAGCGCGATCGTCTCGGTCCGGATGCCGGGCCCGCCGTTCGTGAGCGTCTGGATGAGGATGAAGGTGCCGAACGTGGACATCGTGATCGACAGCAGCGCGAGCGCCGCGATCGGCCGCAGGCTCGGCAGGGTGTGGTCCCAGAAGCGGCGCCAGGCGTTCGCACCGTCGACGCGCGCCGCTTCGTAGATGTCCGTCGGGATCGTCTTGAGGGCGCCGAGGAAGATGAGCATCGTGAACGCCGTGCCGCGCCAGATGTTCGCGACGATGACCGCGAGCATCGGGAACTGGCCCAGCCAGTCGACCGGCGGGGATCCCAGCGCCTGCAGACCGGTGTTGAGCGAGCCGTGGAAGAAGTCGTACATCGCGACCCACAGGAAGGCCGCGATGACCGTCGGGTTCACCCACGCGAGCAGGACCGCGGCGTAGGCGACGGCCGCGAAGCGGTACCGCCGCCGCTCGGCGTGATCGAGGAGGATCGCGAGCAGCAGCCCGAGCACGAACTGCCCGACGATCGCCGAGCCGACGACGAAGACGATCGAGTTGAAGATGACCGTGGCGAAGTCGGGATCGCTGAAGAGGCGCTGGTAGTTGTCCAGTCCGACGAAGCGCGGTCGCGCCGCATCCAGGCCGACGAGCGCCTTGTTCGTGAAGCTCGTTTGGAACGCCCAGATCGCGGGACCGATGAAGAAGAGCGTGAGGAGCAGCGCGGCCGGCGTGAGGCCCGCGAGATACGCACCGTTCCGCCGGAACGCGACGGTCGCGGACGGCGAGCGGGGGCGTAGCGCCCCCGCTCCGACCGCTGTGTTCGCTATTGCGTGATGACCTTGTCGGCGCCGATGGCCTGCTTCAGATCATCGACGTAGCGCTTCGCCGCGTCGTCCGCGCTCATCTCGCCTGCGGCGACGCGACCGGTCGCCTTCTGGATCGCGCCGATGACCTTGCCGTAGTTGGCGTCCGCCGGGACGAAACGAGCCTTCTTGAGCGACTCCGTCGAGTCAACGAGGTACTTCTGCGCCTTGAACTCCGCGACATCGGCGGAGTCCGTGCGCGCCACGGGGTGCGGGTCTTCGATGTTCAGCTTGGCCACCGTGTCCTTGTTGTTCCACTGCGCGATGTAGGCCCACGCGGCATCCTTGTTCTTGCTCTTCGCGGTGACGTACCACACCGTGCCGGGCCCGCCGATGGTGAAGGACGGCCCGCCGCTCGAAGTGGGATGCAGCACGTAGTTCACGTTCTTCTGCGTCGCTGCCGGATCGAACGGCGTCTTCGTCCAGCCGCCGTAGACCCAGCCACCCTCGAAGAGCAGCGCGAGCGTGCCCTTGCCCTCGTTCTCGCGCATCGCGGTCCAGGGCTTCGTGCTGGTCAGGACCTCCTTCGGTACCAGACCACCGCCGTACGCGCGGCCGTAGTAGTCGAGCGCCTTGCGGATCGCCGGACTGTCGCCGATCCACTTGCCGTTCTTGTCGATCACGTCGCCGCCGTATGCCCAGACCAGGGGTACGAACGAGTGGTTCGCGACGCCGGTGTCGCCCGCCGGGCCCGCGTACAGGGCATACGGGATGACGCCGCTGACCTTGTCCTTCACGGCCTTCGCCGCGGTGAGGATCTCGTCGACGTTCTTCGGGGTCCACTCGGCGCCGAGCCCGGCCTTCTCCATCGCGTCGCGCCGGATGTACAGCCAGCGCGTGTCGAGGCCGTAGGGGATCCCCCAGACCTTGCCCTGGTAGCTGACACCGCCCTTGATCGAGTCCGGGTAGTACTTCCAGTCGTCCCACTGCGACACGTACTTGTCGAGAGGCTCGATGTACCCCGCGTCCGCGAGCTCGCCGATGCGATCGCCGCCGACGTGGATGACGTCGGGCACGTCGCCTCCGCCGGACAGGGAGAGCAGGAGCTTCGTGTAGTAGTCACCGCTCGGGATCTTCTGCAGATCGACCTTGACGTCGAGACCGGAGTACTTCGCCTTGAGGTCGGCGGCCGCCTTGTCGACGTACTTCGGCTTCAGGCCGAGCTCGTCGGGATACGAGACGGTGATCGTGCCTGTGAGACCGGCCTTCGCGGTGCCGGTCGCAGCGGGCGGGGTCGTCGTCGGCCCGCCGCACGCCACGATGACGCCGGTGGCCGCGCTCGCCTTCAGGAAGGTCCGTCGGGAAACGCGCAGTCGTGTGTCCATCGCCAGGGTCACTCCCCTCTGTGCGCGGCCGGTCGATGGCAACTCCGATCGAAGGCCGCCCTTACGACCGAATCATACGCACGCCACGGCGCGCGCCGCGCACGCGGCATGAGGGGATAATCCGCCACCATGCCCACCGACACGCGCGCGGTCGCGGCCGAGGCCCGGCGCGTGCTCGCGAAGAACCGCCAGCGCGGCACCTCGGAGTGGGACGGCCGCCGCTACGACTTCGTGTGCCCGTCAGGCGCCACGTATCCGTTCCAGTGGTTCTGGGACAGCGCCTTCCACGCGATCGCGCTGCTCCACGTCGATCCGGAGCTCGCCAAGCAGGAGGTGCGCTGCCTGTTACAGGGTGCGCAGCCCGACGGCTTCATCCCGCACATGCTCCTCTGGGAGAAGAGCGCGCACGACGCGGCCCTGCGCGAGTACTCGATCACGCTCGCGCACCCCTACTACACCGCCACGATCCAGCCGCCGGTGATCGCGCGCGCCGTCGCGCGGATCTTCGAGACGACCGGCGATGTCGCGTTCGTTAGGGAGGTACTGCCGCCGATCCTGCGCTTCTTCCGCTGGCTCCGCGCCTACCGCGATCCCGACGACGACGCGCTCATCGCGATCATCCAGCCCGACGAGTCAGGCCTCGACGCGTCGCCGAAGTACGACCGATGGATGGGCGTGTCCGGCGACGTGCCGGCCGAGACGCTCCCGCAGTTGCAGCGATCGATGCAGCGGCTCTTCGACGCGTACGCGCCGCACCGCGCGGACCCTGGGCACCTGCCGGCGCTTGATGTCTTCCTCTGGGAGGACGTGATGGTGAACGTCATCTACACCGATGGCCTGCGCGCGCTCGGAGGCCTCTGCCGCGCGGCAGGCTTTCCCGAGGCGGAGGCGCGCGAGTTCGAGAGGCGCGGGTGGCGCGCGCTCAATGCGCTCCACCGGAAATGCTGGGACGAGAGGGCGGGCGCGTTCTGGGATCTCGCTGGATTGTCAGAGGAGCCCGTTCGCGTGCTCACTTTCTCGTCGCTCTTCCCGCTCGTGCTCCCCGACCTCGATCCGTCTGTCGCGAAGCGTCTCGTCGAGGATCACATCCTCAACGAGCGCGAGTTCTGGCTCCCCTACCCGATCCCGTCCGTCGCGGCGAGCGAGCCCAGCTTCGACCCCGGCTGGGCCACTCGTACGACGTGGCGCGGTCCGACCTGGATCAACGTGAACTGGTACCTGTACCACGGGCTGCGCGCGCACGGATACGCGGACGTCGCGAGCGAGCTCGCCGAGCGTACCTTCGCGATGGTCGCGAAGAGCGGCGTCCGCGAGTTCTACGACCCGCGCACGGCCGACGGCCAGGGCGCTGTGGACTTCGGCTGGTCTTGCCTCGTGCTCGACCTCATCGCGGCGGAGGGACGGCCGCTCGCGTGAAGCGCGTGCTCGCCATCGACGTCGGCGGGACGAAGCTCGCGAGCGCGGTCGTGACGGCGGATGGCGCGGTCACGGCCGAGCGGCGCACCCCGACGCCGGCGACGAGCGATCCCGACCAGCTCTTTGCCGCACTCGCCGATCTCGCGAGGGCATCCGTCGCCGAGGCCGGCGCGCACGTCGACGGCATCGGCGTCGGATGTGGCGGGCCGATGCGCTGGCCCGATGGCGTCGTCTCGCCGCTGCACATCCCCGCGTGGCGCGACTTCCCGCTGCGTGCTCGACTGGCCGATACGTTCGGCCTTCCTTGCGCGATCGACAACGACGCGAAGGCCTTCGCGCTCGGCGAGCACTGGCTCGGCGCCGGACGCGGCGCGCGCGCGTTGCTGGGCATCGTCGTGTCAACGGGTGTAGGCGCGGGGATCGTGATCGACGGAGACCTCGTGCACGGCGCCACCGGACAGGCCGGCCACATCGGCCATGTGCTGGCGGATCCCGATGGCCCGCCATGCGCCTGTGGCGCGAGCGGTTGCGTCGAGGCGATCGCATCGGGCAGCGCGATCGAGCGCCGCGGCGGCGCACCGCCCGCGCAGATCGCCGACAAGGCTCGCGCGGGAGACGCAGACGCGTCTGCGATCTACGTCGACGCGGGACGCGCGCTCGCGCGCGGCATCGCCTCGGCCGCCGCCCTACTCGACCTCGATCTCGTCGTGATCGGCGGCGGTGTCGCGGTCGGTGGATGGGACCTGCTCGAGCCGCCGCTCCGTGCGGAGCTCGCGCTGCGCGCGCGGCTGTCGTTCACGCGCGAGGCGCGCGTGATGCGTTCCGCGCTCGGCGAGCGCGCAGGTTTGCTCGGCGCGGCGAAGCTGGCGCTCGACGCGTGACGGCGGCGACGGGCTGCCATCCACCTGATCCGCGGGATCCTTCAGTCCGGCATCGCGGCGTAGACCTGCCAGTCTCCCGGCACACCCTTTAGTGAGTGCGTGCCTCGATCGCGGAGCACGAGATTCGATCCAGAAACGAGGTCCCGTACGGTCCGCGACACGAGCACCTCGCCGGCCGAGGCCAGGCTCGCGATGCGAGCGCCGATATGCACGGCGATCCCGCTGACATGCGGACCCTGCGCCTCGACCTCCCCGATGTGCAGGCCGGCTCGGATCTCGAGACCCATCGGCCGCACCAGCTCGACGACCCGAAGGGCGCAGCGGATCGCCTGTCCTGGGGACTCGAAGGTCGCGAAGAAGCCGTCGCCGGCGGTGTCGATCTCCCGTCCACCGAAGCGCCGAAGCTCCTGCCGCACCGTCGACCGGAAACGACCAAGGAGCTCGCGATACGCCTGGTCGCCGATCTCCACGGCATGCGCGGTCGACCCGGCGATGTCGATGAACAACATCGTCAGGACTCGCCGGTCGCTCACGAATCGATCGGCGAGGTGGAGCAGCCATGAGCGCAGCGGCACGAAAGCGATGCCGACCGGGATGACGGCGATGAGAGCGACGAGGTCGGACCGCGCGCCCGAGAGAGCCTCGAAGACGCGCGTCGCGCTGACCGCGAAGATCGCAAAGAGCCCGACGAGCACGGCGGTGAGGACCGCATAGACCGCCGCGCGATTGATGAT
>JBKPCZ010000254.1:0-4541 GCA_046727665.1 Chloroflexota bacterium | reverse complement strand
GCCTAGGCCCGCCGCCGCGGTGACCGCGTCCGTAGGCGAAGCGCGCCTTCCGACTCTCGTCTTTAAGCCTTCGCAATTCGATGCAGAGCTCGGCTTGGCGCTTCTTGATCAGGAGGTACGGAACGATGGCCTTGAGAAACGTCGAAGCCATCCTGTCGACGATCTGCAGGCTATACAGGGGTTGTGCACGCTCGTTCTGCGGCGTCAAGATGAAGAGCGACCCGCCGAAAGCTTCATGCAGGAGATCGACTGCCTGGGGTTCGATCTGCCTGAGAGTGACTCTCTCCTTGTAAACGGGACCTGCCTTCACCTTTCGGACTCGCATTGCGTATGTCTCGAGCCGGATGCTGATGCTGCCGTCCGAGTCGATGACTCCTGCGGCATAAGCAAGAAGTTCACTGGCCACCGGGCACCTAGCGGAGCGTCCATCCCGTGCAGAACCTCGTCGAACGTCTGTTCTAACAGAGATGATCGGCACCCGCTTGAGCGCCAGCCAACGGCAGTGCGCATGTATCCGGCGGCGAGAGAGAGGGGGCGTGTCGGCCCGGCAGGGATCGAACCTGCGACCAGCAGATTATGAGTCCGCCGCTCTGCCACTGAGCTACGGGCCGGGCTCGTTGCCTCTCATTCTCCACTACGTGTTGCGTACGCCCTTGCTCCGAGATCCGCGCGCGCCAACAGCCG
This sequence comes from Chloroflexota bacterium, assembly GCA_046727665.1. Classification (GTDB taxonomy): domain Bacteria; phylum Chloroflexota; class Limnocylindria; order P2-11E; family P2-11E; genus CF-39. The sequence goes on along the minus strand of JBKPCZ010000254.1, from coordinate 3,857 downwards.
GGCTCGCGAAGAACGGACCCCGACCAGACAAGTCGTCCCGCTGATGAGCCCTGATCCGTGAGCGAAGCGACACGGGCGCACGTCCGCCAAACGACGGCCGGCCCGACAACAGCCGCCTGATCCTCGTCGGTGCTCAAGCGCATTATGTGCGCCGATACACAGCCGGACCGCGCCGGCCTCGGTCTTGTGAGGGAGGGAGTCTCATGTCATTCGCCCAAGGGGTCTCACAAAAGCTCGTCGATCGCGTCAGGGCCATCCTCATGCGTCCGAAGGAAGAGTGGCTCGTGATCGACCGGGAGCAGACGACCATCGCGATCCTGTATCGCACATACGTCGTTCCGCTCGCAGCGATCGGTCCGGTGGCGAACGCAATCGGCGGCGCATTGTTCGGGACGAACCTCCCGGGCGTGGGCGCGGTCCGCGTGCCGGTCGTGAACGCCGTCGTCGGCGCGCTCGTGGCCTTCGCGCTCGCGCTGGTCGGGGTGTACGTCGTGGCGCAGGTGATCGACAACCTCGCGCCGCGGTTCTCGGGAACGCGCAACCTGACCCAGGCCTTCAAAGTCGCCGCCTACTCGAGCACGGCGCAGTGGGTGGCGGGGATCTTCGCCCTCATCCCCGCGCTCAGCCCGCTCTCGATCGTCGGCCTGTACAGCCTGTATCTGCTCTATCTGGGCCTGCCGGTGCTCATGAAGGTCCCGCAGGAAAAGGCGACCAGCTACACGATCGCCGTGGTCGTGGTCGCGCTCCTCGTCTTCATCGTCATCGGCGCGCTCAGTGGGATCGTCCTCGGCACCGCCGCATTCATGACGCTGTAGGCGCCAGGCCCGGCCACCGCTGACTGCCGGATAGCGCCGGGCAGGAGGCGCCCGGACCAGGATCGGCAGTTTGAGGCCCGAGCGCAGTCTGAGGCCCGACGGGGGAAACGGCTGTCTGTACGTTGTCTTTGCAGAGTCGGGCTATGCTAGGTCGGGCGCCGCGAGGGGAGTCACGTGCACCGCTTCCGCACGTGCGCGTCGTTCCGGGGACGGAAACGACGGGAGGAAGCGCGTGGGAACGGTCATCGCGGTCGCGAACCAAAAGGGTGGCGTCGGTAAGACGACGTGCACGATCAACTTGGGCGGCGCGCTCGCGTCGCTGGGACACCGCGTCCTCTGCCTCGATCTCGATCCGCAGGCGAATCTCACCGTGGGACTCGGCATCGATCTGAACACGGTCGAGAAGAACATCGCGAACGTCCTCATCGACCCCGATCTCCAGCTCGCCTCGATCATCCGACCGACGAAGACGAAGAACCTCGACGTCGCGCCCGCGACGCTCGAGCTCTCGTCCGCCGAGGTGGAGCTCTTCAACGCGATCGGTCGTGAGATGGCGCTGCGCGACAAGCTGAGCCAGGACATCGTGCAGCGCTATTCGTACATCCTCATCGACTGCCCGCCGACGCTCGGGCTCCTCACGCTCAATGCGCTCGTCGCCGCGAATGGCGTGATCATCCCGGTGCAGACGCAGTACTACGCACTCAAGGGCGTCGCGGCGCTGCTGAAGATCATCAAGACGGTCCAGAACCGACTCAACCCAAAGCTGAGGGTCCTCGGACTTCTTCCGACGTTCTATGACTCGCGCACGATCCTCGGGCGCGACATGCTCGATTCGCTGCGCGAGCTCGGCGATCACCAGGTGTTCGAGACGGTGATCCGGCAGTCGGTGAAGATCGGCGAGGCACCAACGGCCGGCGTTCCGATCGGCGTCTACGAACCGCGATCCGATGCGGCGAAGAGCTTCGCCGACCTCGCGAAGGAGGTGATCGGTGCTCACAAGTAGCGCGTCGTCCCACAGCAAGAAGTCGTTCCGCGACGCCGGCAGTCGGATCTTCCAGCAGGAGACCGAGGCGCAGCCCGGCATCATCAGCCTTCTCGCGGCACGCACGCCGACCGCGGTGCGCGAGCTGCCGCTCGAGAAGGTCGTCCCGAACCCCTCGCAGCCGCGCATGACCTGGCACGAGGAGACGCTGCAGGAGCTCGCCGCGTCGATCAAGGAGCACGGCGTGCTGCAGCCGATCCTCGTCCGGCCGTCGGGTGACCAGTACGAGATCATCGCCGGCGAGCGTCGCTGGCGGTCGTCCAAGATCGCAGGCAAGGAGACGATCCCGGCCATCGTCGAGCGTTTCGACGACGCGACGGCTCTCGAGATCGCGCTCATCGAGAACCTGCAGCGAGAGGATCTCTCCCCTCTCGACGAGGCCGTGATCTACAAGAAGATGACCGACGAGCTCGGGTACTCGATCCGCCAGCTCGCCGGAAAGCTCGGCAAGGACAAGGGCTACGTCGAGAACCGTCTCCGGCTCGCGAGCGCGCCGGACGACGTCCGCGAGATGGTCGCGAAGCGGTACGACACGCTCTCGGCCGCGTACGAGCTGATGAAGCTCGAGGACAAGCGCCGTCGCCGCTCGCTGGCGAAGCAGATCCTCGCCGGGCAGCTGACGCTCATCCGGCTGCACGATCGCGTGGAGCGGATCCTGCACCCGCAGGACCGCGGGGCGAAGCCTGAGCCGGCCATCCCCGCCCTGCGGGACGACGCGCTCATCACCGCCACCAGGGAGCTGAACGAGGCGCTCAGCGAGCTATCGCGCGCGGTCGGAGACGACGGCAAGCTCACCATCCCGGAGAGCGACCGTCAGAACCTGGCGAAGTTCCTGACGATCTCGCGCGCGCGCCTGGACAATCTCGTCGCACGTCTGCGGAGCAGCCGGTGACCGACCAGAAGCTGTCGGGGCGTGGCAGCGTCATCTCGTTCGTCCTGATGACCGGGCTCGTCACCGTCGCCGCCACCGGGCTCTTCGTGCTTCTGGACCCCAGGGCGCAGCAGTTCTGGCTGCAGCGCTGGGAAACGCTCGCCGGTTTCGTGCGCTCGCTGTTCGGAGGCGGCTAGGACTTCACGCGGATGGTGGTCTGCGCGACGCGCTCGCGCTGATTGCGGGCGTCGCGAAGGATCGAGACGGCCGTCGTCGCGAGGCCGACGGCCCCGAGAAGGAAGATCACGCTGTCGTTCATCAGTAGATCAAGCACGGGCTATCTCTAAGCAACGCACGTGCCAGCGCTCAAGCGGCGGCCCGCTCGTTACGGACTGGTAACGGTTTACGACGGTGGGGTCACGCCGCCTTCCGGGGTGGACGCGAACGCTGCACACGCACCTGCGAAACGCGACGGCCATCGACGCCGGTGACCTGGAAGCGATAACCCTCGACCTCGATGGCGTCGCCGACCTGCGCGAGACGCCCCAGCCTGCCGAACACCATCCCGCCGACGGTGTCGTACGGCTCGTCCGTGAGCTCGAGACGCAGGCGCTCGCGCAGCTCCGCGAGCCCGACGAGGCCATCGACGAGATACGTGCCGGGCGCCTCCTCGCGGATCGGAGGCGACGCATCCTTCTCGAACTCGTCGCCCACCTCGCCCACCAGCTCCTCCAGCACGTCCTCCAGCGTCACCAGGCCGGCCGTTCCGCCGTACTCATCGATGACGATCGCGAGTTGGGCATGCTGACGGCGGAACTCCGCGAGCGCCTGGTCGAGCCGCAGCGTCTCGGGGATCGCCGGCACCCGGCGCATCACGTCGTGGGCCTTCGCCCGCGAGCTCCGATCGACCCCGACGAGATCCTTCACGTGGACGACGCCGACGATGTGGTCCAGGTCGTCGCGGTACACGGGAAAGCGCGAGAGGCGGTGCTGCCGCGCCATCGCGATGAGCCCGCCAAGGTCGAGCTCCTCCGGCACGGCGACGATCTCGGTACGAGGGACCATCACCTGACGCACCAGCGTGTCGGCGAAGTCGAGCGCGTTCCCGACGATGACCCGCTCGCTCTCC
>JBKPCZ010000253.1:0-3349 GCA_046727665.1 Chloroflexota bacterium | reverse complement strand
CGTCGAGGCGAAACGCGCCGGACTGTCACTGGGCGAGGCGACGCAGGCGTTCCTCTTCTTCCGCGCGCGATTCATGGCCGAGATCGCGCACGTCGCGCGGCGGCGCTCGCTCGAGTCCGCGCAGGCCGCATTCCTGTTCGAGGAGGCCGACCGCGCGCTCGACCGCATCATCCTCGCGATGATCTCCGGCCACCAGGCGGCACCGATCGCTCCGTCTGGCTAGCATCGCGCGCATGCCCGACGTCGCCGCACTGCGCAAACGCGCGCTCCACGCGATCGATCAGCGTCGTGATTCCCTGTTCGAGCTGTCCCGCGCGATCCATGCGAATCCGGAGATCGCGTACGAGGAGCGCCAGGCCGTGACGCGCATCACCGATTTCCTCGAAGGCGCGGGCTTCCGGATGCAGCACGCGTACAAGGGCATCGAGACCTCGTACCGCGGCGACTCGTCGGGAAAGGCCGGCGGGCCGCGCGTCGCGATCCTCGCCGAGTACGACGCGCTCGCGGACCTCGGCCACGGCTGCGGACACAACCTCATCGCGATGATCGGCACCGCGGCAGCAGTCGCGGTGCGCGAGGTGATCGGCGACGTGGAAGGATCGGTCGCGGCCATCGGCACGCCGGCGGAGGAGGGTGGCGGCGGAAAGGTCGCCCTGCTGCGTGCCGGCGGATTCGACGACGTCGACGCCGCGATGATGATCCACCCCACTACCGGCCGCAGTCTCGCGGGTCGTCACTCGCTCGCCTCGAACCGCGTCCTCGTCGAGTACTTCGGCAAGGCCGCGCACGCCGCGTCGCAACCGGATCAAGGGATCAACGCGCTCGATGGGCTGATCCAGCTGTTCAACAGCGTGAACGCGATGCGCCAGCAGCTCCGTCCCGACGCGCGGATCCACGGGATCATCACCAACGGCGGGAGCGCACCGAACGTCATCCCCGATCGGACCGTCGGCCGCTTCAGCGTGCGGGCCCTGGATCGCCGCTATCAGCAGGAGGTGCTGAGGCGGTTCGTCGCCTGCGCCGAGGGAGCCGCGACATCCACCGGCACGACGGTGAAGGTGACCGTCCACGAGAACGCGGGCTACGAGAACATGGTCTTCTCGACGCCGATGGCGGAGCGCTGGGCCCAGCACATGAAGGGCCTGGGCATGCAGGTGTTCGAGGCGCGAGACGACGAGCGCGTCGGCTCGACCGACATGGGCAACGTGATGCAGGTGTTGCCGGCGATCCATCCGTACATCGCGATCGCGACCGAGCCGGTGCCGGGTCACTCCGTCGCGTTCCGCGATCTCGCGGTCACGCCGGGCGCGCTGGAGAACGCGCTCGTCGCGGCGAAGGCGCTGGCGCTCACCGCGCTCGACGTGCTCACCGATCCCGCCGTCCTGCAGCGAGCGCGCGCGGAGTTCGAAGAACGGCGCAAAGCCGGCATCGTGAAGGGCCGCGCGTCCTAGGCCTCAGCAAGGAGGCAACGACCCTCACCGGTGCCCAGGTCCTCTGGGGCATCGGTTTCGGACTCCTCGGGACCCTGTGGCCGCTGTTCCTCCGCGACATCGGTGCGACGCCGACGGACATCGGCCTCGTCTTCGGCGTGGGGAACTTCGCCGCGGCGCTCAGCTTCATCCCGATCGGACTTGCCGCGGATCGCTGGGGCCGCAGGCCGATGATCATCGGCGTCTGGGTCATGTCGACGATCGGCGCGGCTGCGTTCATCCCGCTCACCGACTGGCACGGCGCGTTCGTGGGCTCGACCCTCTACTGGATCGGTAGCGCGGCGCTGCCGCTGATGAGTGCTCACCTTGCCGCGACGACCCCGCGCTCGCGCCTCTCGGGCGAGCTCGGCGTGGTGTACGGCGCGTTCTTCTTCGGCACGATCCTCGCGTCCCCCGTCGCCGGCGCGATCGGAGCCACGATCGGTCTGCGTGGCGGGATCGCGCTCGCGACGCTCGCGTTCCTCGCGTCTTCCGCGCTGACGCTTCGGATCTCATCGACGCCGACGATCGCGCACGTGCCGGGCCCGCCGCTGCCCCGCTCGTTCTGGACGCTCGTCGCGATCACGCCACTCGCGGCCCTCATCGCGACGGTCGTGACCCCGCTCTTCCCCGTCTACGCGCGCGATATCGGAGGCGTGCCGCTGGAGCGCGTCGGCATCTACGTCGGCCTCATCGCTCTCGGCGCCGCGGTGTCGTCGGCGTTGAACGGTCGTCTCGCCGATCGCTTCGGACCGGTGCCTGCGGTCGTCGGCGCCGGAACGGTGCTGATGCTCGGCGCGGGCATCGTCGCGCTTTCGGGACGGTCTGAGGTGCCGCTCGCGCTCGGTTCCCTCCTTCTCGGCACGAACAGCGCGCTCAACCCCGTGCTCGCGGGGACCCTCGAGCGGATCCTGCCGCCGGCGCGCACCGCCCTGGGCTATTCGGGATTCCAACTCGTGTACGCGCTGGGGTTCGGTGCGGGTGGGCTGCTCTCCGGAGTGCTCTACGACGCCGATCCGCTCCTACCGCTCCTCGTGCAGCTCGCGCTGGCGCTCCCGATCACGGCCGCGATCGCGGTGATCGTGTCGCGCATCGTTGCTTCACGTCGTGAAACGTGATCGCCGCCGATCCTGCGCTTCACTGCGACCACTTCTAGAATCGAAGACCCCATGCTCGTCGCCAAAGAAGCGCCGACCACCAATCGCCATCTGTTGTCCTGGGTCGATGAGATGGCGCGCATGTGCAAGCCCGACCGCGTGTACTGGTGCGACGGCTCGGAAGAGGAAGCGAAGCTCCTCACCGAGGAGGCCGTCGCGGACGGCGTCCTCCTTCCCTTGGATCCCGACAAGCGGCCGCGGTCCTTCTACTCGCGCTCGAACCCGAATGACGTCGCGCGGACCGAGGAGCTGACCTTCGTCTGCACGCCGACGAAGGCGGAGGCCGGGGCGACGAACAACTGGATGGACCCCGAAGAGGCGCGTCGCAAGCTGGCGGCGATCTACGACGGCGCGATGAAGGGCCGCACGATGTACGTGATCCCGTATCTCATGGGATCGCCGGACTCGCCGTTCGCCATGCTCGGCGTCGAGCTCACCGATTCGATCTACGTCGCGCTGAACATGCGGATCATGTCGCGGATCGGCAAGGTCGCACTCGACCGGCTGGGCGACTCGAACGACTTCAACCGCGGACTCCACTCGGTCGCCGATTGCGATCCGGAACGTCGCTACATCACGCACTTCCCGCGGGACAACACGATCTGGTCGGTGGGCTCGGGCTACGGCGGCAACGCGCTCCTCGGAAAGAAGTGCCTTGCCCTGCGCATCGCCAGCTATCGCGCAAAGCAGGAGGGCTGGCTCGCGGAGCACATGATGCTGCTC
>JBKPCZ010000252.1:0-10830 GCA_046727665.1 Chloroflexota bacterium | reverse complement strand
GACGCACCACGACGACAGAGGGATCGTCTGGCCGATCGCGGTCGCGCCCTATCAGGTGCACGTCATCGCGCTGCCCTCGAACGACGAGGCCGTGCGCACAGCTGCCGACGCGCTCGTCACCGACCTGGAGCGCGCTGGGGTGGAGGTCCTCTACGACGACCGCGAGGAGAGCGCGGGCGTGAAGTTCGCCGACGCGGATCTCATCGGCATCCCGCTGCGCGCGACCGTTTCCAAGCGCACGCTCAAGGAGGACAAGGTCGAGCTCAAGGCGCGGAGCGCGAGCGAGGCGGAGCTCATCGCGCGAACCGCTGCGGTTGAGCGCATCGCCGGAACGGTCCGTCGGGCGCTCGCGTGAGCACCGTCGGGAAGAAGCCGCAAGAGAGCCCGCGCGACGTCAACCCGTCCGGCCAGGACCGCGAGCGGTCGCTCGAGGCCACGCTCCGGCCGCAGCGCCTCTCCGACGACGAGTACATCAACCAGGACAAAACGAAGGAGAAGCTGCGGATCCTCATCGAGGCCGCGAAGGGCCGCGGGGAACCCATGGAACACGTCGCGCTCCACGGCCCGCCGGGAGTGGGGAAGACGTCGCTCGCCAACGTCATCGCGCACGAGCTCGGCGTGCCGATCCGCATCACGAGCGGGCCGGCGATCGAGCGCGCCGGCGATCTGGCCGCGATCCTCACGAATCTCCAGCCGGGTGAAGTCCTCTTCATCGACGAGATCCACCGGCTGCCGCGATTGGTCGAAGAGGTGCTGTATCCGGCGATGGACGTCTACCAGCTCGACATCGTGATAGGCAAAGGAGCCGGCGCGCGGACACTGCGCCTGCCGCTGCCGCGCTTCACGCTGGTGGGTGCGACCACGCGGATCGGCCGGCTCTCGTCGCCGCTGCGCGATCGATTCGGAGCGACGTACAAGCTCGATCTCTTCGAGACGGCGGCGCTCGAGAGGGTCGTGCGCCGCTCCGCGCGCATCCTCGGCGTGGAGATCGACGCTGCCGCGGCGGATGAGATCGCGCGCCGTTCTCGCGGCACGCCGCGCATCGCGAACCGCTGGCTCAAACGGGTGCGGGACTTCGCGCAGGTCCGGCACGATGGTCGCGTCACGCTCGACGTCGCGCGCGAGGCCCTGGCCGCCCTCGAGGTCGACGACAAGGGCCTCGACGCGGTCGACCGGCAGCTCCTCACGGCGATCATCACCAAGTTCTCCGGCGGTCCGGTGGGTCTTGAAACGCTCGCGGCCGCGCTGAGCGAGGACACCGAAACGATCGAGGACATGTACGAGCCCTACCTCATGCAGGAGGGCTATCTGAAGCGAACGCCGCGCGGTCGCGTCGCGACCGAGCACGCGTACCGGCATCTGGGGCGGACACCGCCGTCGGGTGGGACGCTGTGGGACGGCGCGCCGGCCGACGACCCGTCGAAGCAGGAGTGACCAGCGAGGGCGGTCGTTTCGAGCTGGAGCGCGCGATCACGCAGAACGAGCTCGAGCTGTACTACCAGCCGATCTTCCAGATCGACGCGAAGACCGTGCGCGGGGTCGAGGCGCTGGTCCGCTGGCAGCATCCCGAGAAAGGCATGGTCTCGCCGCGGGCCTTTCTGCCGACGGCTGAGCGCGAAGGCCTGATGCACGAGCTCACCGCATGGGTCCTCCGCGAGGCGCTCTTGCAGGCGAGCGTCTGGCGCGAAGATGGCCTCGCGCTGAACATGTCGGTCAACATCGCGGCCAGCGATCTGCGCGACCCGCGGTTCGTCCGCCTTCTCGATCACACGCTGCACATCACGTCCGGCGGCTCGACGTTCAGCGCCGAGATCCGCGCCGACGAGACGGGTGAGGAGTCCAGCGTGGGGCTGCGCGACCTCGGCGCCCGCGGGATCCCGATCGCGCTCGACGATGTGAGCAGCGTCGTGCAGCTCGACGGCGCGACGCACTGGCCGCTGGACGCGGTGAAGCTCGGCCGCGATCTCACCGGCCGCGCGCTCGACGATCCGCGCGCGGCAGACACGGCTCGCGGCATCGCGCGCTTCGCGGCGGCGCGCGGCATCGCGCTCGTCGCGGTCGGCATCGAGGACAAAGCGACGCTCTCCTTCGCCCAGGCGCTCGGCTGCGCTGGGGCCCAGGGATATGCACTGGCGCGGCCGATGCCGAGCCAGGCGCTGGGACGCTGGGCGCAGGGTCGCGTGTGAGACGGGCGCTGGCCGCGGCGCTCGTGACGCTCGTCGCGTGCGCGCAGCCGGCGACGACGCCCACGCCGCCACCGGCCGCGAGCGGCTCGCTGCCGGTGCGCTCAGGCCCACCCACGACCGCGCCGACTGCGGCGCCGACGCCCACGCCGTCGCCGCGCATCGGACCGGCCGTCGTGGAGAACGTGCAGCTCATTGCGAGCGGCCTGGAAGCTCCCTGGGCGGTCGCGCTCGCGCCCGATGGGCGCCTGTTCGTCACCGAGCGCCCTGGCCGCGTGCGCATCGTCCGTCTCGGCGCGGGCGGAGGGCTCGAGGCGCGGCCGTGGGCCACCGTGCCGGCGCGCGCCAATCCCGACGCTGAGCGCGGACTGCTTGGGATCGCGCTCGATCCGGACTTCGCGCGGAACGGCTTCGTGTACCTGTACTACTCGTACGCGGGCCCCGGCGGTGCGACCCTCAATCGTCTCGTGCGCATGCACGAGACGAACGGCGCGGGTATCGACGAGACGATCCTTCTCGACAACATCCCGGGCTCGTCGAACCACGACGGCGGTCGCATCGCGTTCGGCCCGGACGGCAAGCTCTACGTCGCGACCGGCGACGGCGAGCAGCAGGCGCGCGCGCAGGATCCGGGGTCGCTCGGAGGCAAGATCCTCCGGCTCGAGAAGGACGGAAGCGTCCCCGCGGACAATCCGATCCCGGGTTCGCGCGTGTACTCGCTCGGACATCGCAACGTGCAGGGGCTCGCGTTCCATCCCGACACGGGCGTTCTGTACGCGACCGAGCACGGACCGAGCGGATTCTTTCCGGCCTGCTGTCAGGACGAGGTCAACCGCATCGAGGCGGGTGCGAACTACGGCTGGCCGATCGTCACCGGAAAGCCCGGCGACCAGCGCTTCCGCGATCCGCTCGTGTGGAGCGGCAATACCGATACCTGGGCGCCGTCCGGCGCGGCCTTCGCGACACGGCCCGGTCCTCTCCGAGGCTCGCTCTTGTTCTCCGCACTGCGTGGGGTGCATCTCCATCGCATCGTCCTCACGCCCGACGGCCGCGGCGTCGCCTTCGAGGAGCGGCTGCTGGTCAACCAGTACGGCAGGCTGCGTGACGTCTACGAGATCTCGTCCGGCGAATTCCTCATCCTCACCAGCAACCGCGACGGACGCGGCCGCCCAGCGCCGGACGACGATCGCGTACTTCTGGTGACCCTGCGCTGAGCGCCGGCCGTCCTGCATCGTCATGAGACAATCGATGCGTACATGGACGCGATCGGGCGGGCTCTGGTCATCGCCGGAGCGGTCATCCTGGTCATCGGGCTGGCGCTGATGTTCGCGGACAAGGTGCCTCTCGTCGGACGGCTCCCTGGAGACCTCACCTTCCGCGGTGACGGGTGGACGGTGTACGCGCCCATCGCGACCTCTATCGTCGTCAGCCTCGTGCTGACCGCGGCGCTGTCGTTGTTCGCGTGGCTCGCTCGGCGCTGAGCGGGCCGGAAAGGACCTCAATGGCCACCGAAGAAACCGCGGCGAAGACCGACAAGTCGGCGTCGCCGATCGTCGCCGAGGCTGAGAAGCAGGAGAAGATCCTCAACGCGCTCCAGGCCGTGCTCGACCCGGAGATCGGCCTTTCCGTCATCGATCTCGACCTCATCCGCGAGGTCGTCTTCACCCCCGAAGAGGCCGAGGTGAAGATGGTCCTCACGACCCCCTTCTGCCCGTATGGACCGATGCTCATCAACCAGATCCAGTCGGTGTCCGAGCAGGCCGCGGAGATGCCGGTGAAGGTCACCGTGCTGCCGGACCACTGGGAGCCGCCGCCCTGGCTGCGCTAGCGCCCAAGCCCAAGCCGCGAAGCCATTTCGCGGTCAAGTTCGCCGCAGGAGCGATGCGCATCGCGGCGCTCCTCTTCATCGTCGCGGGTGCGGGAGGCGTCTACGGCGCGAGCCAATACCAGGTGCCCTCGATCGAGCTCTTTCCCGGCGCCGCCATCGCCGTGGGCATCTTCGGATTCGTCTTCGCGCTCGTCTGGGCCCTCGTGCTCTGGGGATTTGCCGACGGGCTGGTGCTGCTCGCCGACCTCGATGACGCGCAGCGGGCGACGCAGCGTCAGCTTGCGGATCTCACACTGGCGCAGCGGACCGCGCGTGGTCCGTTCCACGCGGAGGTCGTCGCTGCGTCGTCGAAGCCGCCGGAGGGCGGATAGCGCAGGCCCCGGCGTCATCGCGTCGAGCGGCGAGCGCCCCTATTCGCGGTCGTCGTGACCGTCTTTGCCGGTCGGGGCGCGCCCTCGGACGAGCGCGCGAGCACGAACAGCAGGTCGGATAGCCGGTTCAGCCACGGCAGGAGGACCGCGCCGGAGACGTAGCCCGCGTCCACACACTCGATGACGCGCCGCTCGGCGCGGCGCACGACCGTGCGGGCATAGTCCAGGGCCGCCGAAATGGGGTTTTCGCCGGGGATCACGAAACGCCCCTCGATCGGCGTCCGCTCCCTCAGCCAGTCGAGCGCGCCTTCGAGCGTGGCCACCGCCTCTGCGTCGAGTCGCTTTGGCAGCCGGCCCAGGTCCTCGTTCGGGGTCGCGATCTCGCTCATCGCGAGGTAGAGGCCGCGCTGTAGCTCGAGGAGCTCGCGACCGAGCGTCGACTTCGGGGCCATGGCGCGGGCCACGCCGATCGCGGTCTGCGCTTCGTCGAGCTCGCCGAGCGCCTCGATCCGCGCGTCCGTCTTGCGCACCCGGGGCTTGCCGAAGAGTGAGGTGTCGCCGCCATCGCCGGTGCGCGTCGTCACGCGCGCGGAGCTGCGTTTCCGGGCCGGCACGGCAGAGAGCATACGTTCGATTCACGCTATGCTCGTCCGAGTCCGGAATGCTTCCACCGGACGGGAGGAGCGAGATGCCGACTGGTCGAGGCGAGGCCAAGGACAAGAAGGCCAAGAAGAAATCCAAAGAGCAGCTCGAGAAAGAGCTGAAGAAGAAGACGGTGGCCGCGCCGGTCCAGCCGATGACCATCGAGCTCGTGCCGCGCAAGCGCAAGGAGAAGGACTGGTAGGACTGCGCCGGGACGTAGTAATCGCCAAATGGCGCCGGTGTGCAGCAAGCCGGCGCCGTTTTTCGTTTCGGAAGCTAAGGTGTGAGGACGGATAGATGGCAGTGACAGAGAAGACGCGGGCGATCGATCAGGCGATCTCGCAGATCGAGAAGCAGTTCGGCAAGGGCTCGATCATGAAGCTCGGCGCGAACACCGAGGAGAAGGTCGACGCGATCCCGAGCGGATCGCTGGCGCTCGATCTCGCGCTCGGTGTGGGCGGATATCCGCGCGGCCGCGTGGTCGAGATCTACGGCCCGGAGGCCTCGGGGAAGACCACGCTCACGCTCCACGCCGTCGCGGCGGTGCAGCGGAGCGGCGGGACCGCGGCGTTCATCGACGCCGAGCACGCCCTTGACTCGGAGTGGGCACGAAAGTGCGGGGTCAACATCGACGAGCTGCTCATCTCGCAGCCGGACAACGGCGAGCAGGCGCTCGAGATCACCGACACGCTGGTGCGATCGGGTGCCGTGGACCTCGTCGTCATCGACTCCGTCGCCGCGCTCGTGCCGCGCGCGGAGATCGAGGGCGAGATGGGTGATGCGCACATGGGTCTGCAGGCGCGGCTCATGAGCCAGGCGCTGCGCAAGCTCACCGGCTCGATCTCGAAGACGAAGACCACCGTGATGTTCATCAACCAGCTGCGCGAGAAGGTCGGAATCGTCTTCGGAAATCCCGAAACCACTTCTGGTGGCAAGGCGCTGAAGTTCTACGCCTCGATCCGGCTCGACATCCGGCCGATCGAACCGATCAAGAACGGCACTGACATCATCGGGCGCCGCGTGCGCGTGAAGGTCGTGAAGAACAAGGTCTCGCCGCCGTTCCGCATCGCCGAGCTCGAGATCCTCGCCGCGGAAGGCATCTCGCGCGAGGGCGGCCTGATCGACATGGGCGTGACGACCGGCGTTCTCGACAAGTCGGGCGCCTGGATCAACTACGGAAAGCAGCGCATCGGCCAAGGTCGCGAGGCGGCGAAGCAGTTCCTGCGCGAGCATGCCGACGTGGCGGCCGAGGTCGAGGCGAAGGTGCGCGAGCGGTCCGGCGCGGCGGCGGTTGTCGCAAGCCCGGATGGCGAAGAGGGCTAAGCCGGCAGCCACACCCGTCGGCGACGCCTACGAGGTCGCGGTGCGTTACCTCGGCGGCCGGCCGCACACCGTTGCCGAGATCCATCGCCATCTGCGGTCGAAGAAGTTCGACCAGGACACCATCGATCACGCCATCGATCGTCTGCGCGCGCAGCGCTACGTCGACGACGAGGCGTTCGCGCGCTGGTGGGTCGAGCAGCGCGAGCGCTTCAAGCCGCGCGGCGATCGCGCGCTCCGCGTCGAGCTCGCGCAGAAGGGCGTCGCGAGAGATGTCATCGAGGTCGTCCTGGGCGAGCGCGCGCCGGATGCCGACGTCGAGCTCGCCCGCCGCGCGCTGTCCCGTCCGCTGACCCGCTGGGCGAATATGTCCGACGCGGAGCGCCGGCGCAAGATCCACGCGTACCTCGCCGCACGCGGCTTCGACTACGACACGATCGACGAGGTGGCGCGGCGCGAGGTCACCGACGAGAGCTAGTTCGAGCGAGCTGCGCTGCCAGGCGGCGCACCGCGTCACGCGCCTCCGGCCAGTGGAGCAGCGTTAGAGCCTCGTCGAGGCTGGCCCACCGGTACTCGTCGTGCTCTTCGTTCAGCGTCGGCTCCCATCCGGGTGGTGCGGGCGCGGCGTAGCTGTACACCGTCACCTCGCGCAGGTCCGAGGGATAGTCGTAGTGCCGACGCAGCTCCGCGGTGATCGGGTAGCTCACCGGCGCGCCGAGGTCGATCAGCTCCACGCCGACGAGACCCGACTCCTCGCGCAGCTCGCGGAGCGCGCCCTTCACCGGGTCCTCGCCGTATTCGACGACTCCGGCCACAACGTGCCAGTAGCGATCCTCGGCGCGATGCATCACGAGATATCTGTCCTGCCGATAGACGAACACGCCAGCCTCCCACGGCGTCCTCACGCCAGCTCGTCGATCCGCTGCGCGAGCTCGAGGTCCGCGTCCGAGAGCCCTCCTATGGCGTGCGTCGTGAGCACGATGCGGACGAGCCTGTAGCGCTCGACGTGGATGTCGGGGTGGTGGTTCGCCGCGGTGGCGGCCTCAGCGACGCGGTTCACGAACGCGATCGCGCTTTTGAACCCTTTGAAGGTGAACGTTCGCGTGATCGCGTTGCCATCGCGCCGCCACGTTCCCGACGCGAGGAGCCGCGCGATCGCGGCCTCATCCAGCCGCATCTCCTTGTCAGACGGCGCCATCGCCACCCGCCGTCCCGAGCGCCGCAGCCTCGATCTGCGCGCGCCGCGCGAGGAGCCGACTGAAGCCAATCCCGAACGCGAGCCCGCCGCAGAAATACATGAGCGAGCCGACCAGGAGCGGGAGCACAAAGATGCCCGCGCCGAGGAGCGCGCCGGACGCCAACGGACCGATCGCATTCGTGAATCCCCACACCGCGAAGCCCGAACCCACCGCCGTCGCGCGCTCCTCGGGAACGGTCGCGGCCATGAGCAGCGACTGATGGAAAGGCCACGAGAGATTCGTGAAGAACCCGCGGAGCACGAACAGCGCGGCAGCGACCGTGAATATCGGCGCTGCGACGATGAGGGCGAGACACGTGCCGCTCGCGGACAACGCGAACAGCACCGTGCGCGGCGCGCCAAGCCGTCGCTCGAGGGCCGGAATGACGACGACCGTCCCGAGCGAGAGGAGCTGTGTCGCCGCGTACCACGGACCGAGATCCGCCTCGGTGACGCCGAAGCGCAGGCCGAACCACAGCGGCAGCAGCTGTACGGCGATCCCGAGGCCGAAGCCGAGGAAGCCGATCCCGAGCGCGTAGGTGGCGATCGCCGGTCGCGACCTGCGCGGCAGCCAGCCGGACGCGACGCGAGCAGCACGGACGGCGACGTCCTCGCGCAGCGGCACGAGCAGCGCAGCTGCGGCGACCGTCAGCGCGGCCATCGCGAGGTAGGGCAGCCGGTAGCTCTCGAGGTCGCCGACGCCAAAGCTCGTCCGCAGCAGAAGCGGCACCGCCGCGGCGATGGAGCCGCCCGCGAGCGCGAGACTCCAGAGCGCCTGGCTCGCGGCGAACACCCGCGTGCGCTGCGTCTCGCTGGCCTTCTCGGCGAGCAGGGCGTCGAAGCTCGACACCGTGAGCGCACCGGCGGCGCCGTTCGCGAGACCGACGCCTCCGAGGACGCTCGCGGCGACGAGCCAGGCCGGGTCGGTGGTCGCGGCGAAGACGAGGTAGCTCGGCACGGGCATGAGCGTCCCCGCGATGAGGAAACGCCGGCGCCCCCAGCGATCCGCGAACACACCGGAGAACGCCACGATGGCCGACGTCACCAGCCCGGAGACGGTGTAGAGCAGGCCGATGAAGGCCGGCTGTATCCCCGCACGGTCGAGGTAGAGCGGGAGAACCACAAGCAGGTAACCCATCGGGATCGTCGAGACGAACGAGTTGGCGAGGAGCAGGCGCGTGCCGGGAGGAGCGTATTCGCGCATCAGGTGCAGGCTAGCGTCGTCCGCATTGCGTACGCGGGGCGACGAGCGTTATCCTCGTTGCACTTAGAACTTTGTGAACCCCGGCCGGCGGGGCACGCCGTTCCGTCGGCCGCTTACGCGATCACAGGGGCGCTCGCCCCGACACGGCGACCGTCCTCGCGTTCGCGCCACACGGAAAGGAACTTGACATGTCCGACCCCCTCGTCGTGGGCCTTGCGGCCCTCGTCGGAGGCCTCGTCGGCTTCGCAGTGGCCCTTCTGCTCCGCCGATCCATCGCGCTCAGCAGCGAGACGACCGCCCGCGCGAACTCCGAGCGCCTGGTCGCCGAGGCGCGAGCCAAGCAGAAGGAGATCATCCTCGAAGCCAAGGACGAGGCCATCAAGCTCGCGAAGACGGCCGAGACCGAGAACCGGGAGCGCCGTGCCGAGCTCCAGCGCTACGAGACCCGGCTGGACAAGAAGGACGAGCAGCTCGACCAGAAGGTCGCCGCCGTCGACGAGCGGGAGCGTCGCCTGATCGAGAAGGAGCTGGACGTCGAGGCTGAGCGCGAGAAGATCGCTCAGCTGCAGACCGAGCAACGGACCGAGTTAGCGCGGGTGGCTGGCCTATCGATGGATGAAGCGCGTGGCCTGCTGCTCACTCGCGTCGAGGACGAGATGCGCGACATCACCAACCGCAAGGTCCACGACCTCGAGCAGGAGGCCCGCGAGAACGCAGATCTCCGCGCGCGCGAGATCATCACGATGGCCCTCCAGCGCTACGCCGCGGAGCACACCGCCGAGCACACCGTGACCGTCGTCGCGCTGCCCAGCGATGACATGAAGGGCCGCATCATCGGCCGCGAGGGCCGCAACATCCGCACGCTGGAGACGCTCACCGGTGTCGATCTCATCATCGACGACACGCCCGAGGCCGTCGTCGTCTCCGGCTTCGATCCGATCCGCCGCGAGGTCGCGAAGCGCGCGCTCGAGCGGTTGCTCGTGGACGGACGCATCCATCCCGCGCGCATCGAGGAGATGGTCGCGAAGGCGAAGACCGAGATCGATCAGGTGATGAAGGAAGCCGCGGAGTCCGCGATGTACGAGGTCGGTCTCGCGGGTCTGCATCCCGACCTCGTCCGCCTGTTGGGTCGTCTGCACTTCCGCACGTCGTACGGGCAGAACGTCCTGCGGCACTCGGTCGAGGTCGCGCACGTCGCGGGCATGCTCGCGTCCGAGACTGGCTACGACCCGCAGACGATGAAGCGGGCCGGTCTGTTGCACGACATCGGAAAGGCGATCGACCACGAGGTCGAGGGACCGCACACGATCATCGGGGGCGAGCTGCTCCGTCGCTACGGATTCCCGCAGAACGTGATCGACGGCGTCGTCGGCCATCACGGCGACGTCGAACCCGTGACCATGGTGGGCACGCTCATCTCCGCGGCCGACGCGATCAGCGCCGCGCGGCCCGGCGCGCGAAGCGAGATCGTCTCGAACTACCTGCAGCGGTTGCAGGAGCTCGAGAGCGTGGCGAACAGCTTCCAAGGCGTCGAGAAGTCGTTCGCGATCCAGGCGGGCCGCGAGATTCGCGTCATCGTGAAGCCGGAGCAGATCGACGACCTGTCCACGGCGCGCCTGTCGCGCGACATCGCGCAAAAGATCCAGGAGTCGCTGCAGTACCCCGGGCAGATCAAAGTGACGGTCATACGCGAGACGCGCGCGGTCGAGTACGCGAAGTAAAGATCAGGTCGTGAGGGTTCGCGGGCCGCGACCGAAACCCTCTGTTCGCGCGGAACCCCATCCCTCCGGGATGGGGACCCCCCGCGCGCGGGGGCCCTCGGTCGCGCACCCGCTCACCCTCACGTCTTCCTTCTTCCTTGTCGTCCTCTCTCGCGCTCTGCGTCTCCCTAGTTCCCTTTGAAGATCATTTTTGTCGGCGATGTTGTCGGTCGTCCCGGTCGTAACGCCGTCGGGGCTTTGCTTCCAAAGATCCGACAAGAGCGCGCGATCGATTTCGCGATCGTCAACGGCGAGAACGCCGCGGGCGGTGCCGGACTCACGGCC
>JBKPCZ010000251.1:0-29213 GCA_046727665.1 Chloroflexota bacterium | reverse complement strand
GAAGACCGGATTGGTGATGTCTGGCACGAGCATCCCGAGGGTGAACGTGCGCCGCAGCCGCAGCCCTCGAGCGAGCGCCGACGGCCGATAGCCAAGCCGCGTGGCGGCGGCGATGACCCGCTCGCGCGTTTCGGGCAGGAGACTGAGCTCCGCGCGGCCATTCAGCACGCGCGAAACCGTGGACGCATGGACGTTCGCGGCACGCGCGACGTCGGTGATCGTGACTCGCCGCGCCGCCAAAATCGAGCCCTCCCCGCGGAAATCGATTGTTTTCGACTATACGCTGGGGCGGCGGTCTCGGTTCAGTGGGCCAAGTTCGATCTCGTGCGCGGTGATGCCGACCTAGCCGTGGATCTCCTTGCGAAGCCGGTCCGGGCTGAGGACATCGACGTGTCGGCGCGCGACGCGGATGAGCCCGCGATGCTCGAAATCGGCAAGGACCTTGTTGACCGTCACCCGCGTGGACCCCACGGCCGCAGCGAGCTCGTCCTGCGTCAGCGTCACCGCGTGCGGGTCGGGCTGTCCGTCACCCCAGTCGAGGATGTATTTCGCCAGGCGGCTCGGGACGTCGAGGAGCATCACGTCTTCGAGGGCCTGCGTGAGCTTCTCCACCCTGGCTTCGAACATCTCGAACGCGCGATAGAGGATCCGCGGGTTACGTTCGAGCATGCGAGCGCACGTTTCCCCCAGGAGCTGGATCGTCGCGGCGCTGGTCGTCGCGATCGCCGTCGTGGGACGAGGCCGTCCGAAGACGGCCGACTGCCCGAGAACGCCTCCGCGCTCGAGGACCCAGAGGAGCACCTCGCGTCCTTCGATGTCCTCGCGCACGAGCTTCACCGCTCCCTCGACGACGATATGGAGATCGCGAGCCGGATCGCCGCGGTGGTAGATGACCTCATCGCGCTCGAAACGGCGGAGCTTCGCCTGCGCGAGCAGCTCGGTGAGCTGCGCGTCGGTGAGCTCGTTCACCGGAAGGACGTCGGCCAGGCTCCGCGCGACGGCGATCAGCTCCATGCGGGATTCAGGCTACGCGGCCAGGCAAGCGAGCTAGCGAGTCACGAGCGGTCGGCGGCGCTACGTCATCGCGTCAGCGATCCGTTCGTTCGCGCGGTGGTCCCAGGGCACCGCCACGAGCGCCGGCCCGTCGAGATCGAGCGCCTGGCGAAGCGTGGGCAGCAGGTCCTTCGCGCTCTCGACGGCGTAGCCTGCCACCCCGAAGGCACGCGCGAGCTGCACGAAATCAGGGTTGCCGAATTCGGTCGCGAAGACGCGGCCGAACTGACGCTTCTCGTTCACCTCGATCACCCCGAGACGGTCGTCGACGAGGACGACGACCACGACCCCGGTGCCGAGTCTCTTGGCCGTCTCGAGCTCCTGCACGTTCATGAGGAATCCGCCGTCGCCGGTGAACGCGACGACCTTTCGATCGGGATGCACGAGCTTCGCGGCGATCGCGCCGGGCAGGGCGATGCCCATCGACGCGAGGCCGTTCGAGATGACGACCGTGTTGGGCCGTTCCGTCGGGAAGAGCCGCGCCAGCCACACCTTGTGCGCACCGACATCGCTGACGACGACGTCGTCCCGGCCGAGCGCCTCACGCAGATCGGCGATCACGAGATCGGGCGGCAGCGCGCGGCCGGCCGAAGGTCCCCTCGCGTGAGGGGAACGCGTCCCGACCAGGGACGGAGTATCGCGTATGGAGGTTTCGGCCGGTCGCGCGCGGACGGCCGCCGCGAGCGCGACGAGCGACTCGTCGAGCTCGCCGATGACCTCGATGGACGGCTGGTAATGCCCATCGAGCTCCGCGGCGGTGCTGTCGACATGCACGACGGTCTTGTCGCGCTTCGGATTCCACAGGACCGGCGCCCATTCGACGAGGTCGTAGCCGACCGCGACCACAACGTCCGCATCTGCGAGAACTTTCACGTTCGCGAGATCGGCTCCGGGACGCTGCAGGCCGACCGGCGGCAACGAATGCTCTCCGAGCGGGTCGAGCACGCCCTTCGCCATGTAGGTGTGCGTCGCCCAGATCCGGGTGCCCTGCACGAATCGCCGGAGCGAGTCGACCGTCGGATTGCCGACCGCCTGGCGCCGCGTGACGCCGTTTCCGGCGAGGATCACCGGCTTCTTCGCGTCGTTGATGATCCGCGCCGCGCGCTCGATCGCCTCGCGCTGCGCCTGCGGATAGGAGGTGCGGCGTACCTCGAGCGGCGCCGAGCGCACCTCTTCCTTCGCCACGTCCTCCGGCAGCTCGATGTGCGTCGCGCCTGGCTTCTCGATGCGCGCGAGGCGGAATGCTTTGCGCACGACCTCGGGAACGGAGTCCGCCACCGAGACACGCGTGCTCCACTTCGTGACCGGTGTGAACATCTGGACGACGTCGATGTACTGATGCGACTCGAGGTGGACGCGCTCGAGCCCGGCCTGCCCGGTGATCGCGACGAGCGGCGCGCGGTCGAGCTGCGCGTCGGCCACACCGGTGAGCAGGTTCGTCGCTCCGGGGCCGAGCGTCGCGAGACACACGCCGGGGAACGATGAGAGCCGTCCGTACACGTCGGCCATGAACGCGGCGGCCTGCTCGTGGCGGGTGAGCACGAACTGGATGGTCTCGCTGTCCTCGAGCGCGGCGTTGAGATCCAGCGTCTCCTCGCCCGGGATCCCGAAGACATAGCGCACGCCCTCGTTCTCGAGGCAGCGAACGAGCAGCTGCGCGGCGTTCATCGTGGGGACACCTCTATTGTGCGCCGCGCGCGTCCGCTTCGGAAGACTGTTTTCACTGGCGGTTTGCCCGCATCATGCGCGGCCCGTGGACGAGATGCGCGAGCGGCTTTCCCATGTGCTCTGGATCGGCGGCGGGCCACAGGCCGGGAAGACCACGCTGTCGCGTCTGCTCGCCGGCAAGTGGGACCTGAAGATATACAACCTCGATTGGCACGCCGTGCGCGAGCACGATCTGCGCTCGCGCCCCGCCGCGGCGGCCTTCAGCCGCCTTTCCATAGACGAGCGTTGGGCGGTGCCCACCGTCCAGCACCTCGTCGAGCGCTCGATCGCGATCTGGCAGGAGGGCTTCGCCCTTGTGCTGCGGGACCTGATGGCTCTTCCTCGTTCGCGCACGATCGTGGCGGAAGGACCGGGCGCTTTTCCTTGGTGCGTGGCACCGGTGATCAGATCCCCGACACAGGCGCTCTTTCTCGTGCCGACACGCGACTGGCGCGAGGTCGCCGCGACCCGACGCTGGGGCCGCGGTCAGGTGGCGCGTCTCCCCGGCATCGTGGACCGTGAGGGCGCGCTCGCCAACATCAGCGCGCGCGACGAGATCCTCGACGCACGCATCGCGTCATCGTGCGCCGAGCTGGGCCTGCGCTGCGAGGGTGTGGATGGATCGCGTGACCTCGACGCGAGCCTCGACCTCCTCGAGGAGCAGTTCCGCCCGCACTTGCCGCGGCTGCCGAACGTCTAGTCGCTATTCGCTGGATGGGGCGGGCTGAGTCTCCTTCGCGGGTCCGACCCAGATGGTCTGGATGTTCGTGAACTCGCGGATCCCGAACGACGACAGCTCGCGCCCATAGCCGCTGCGCTTGGTGCCGCCGAACGGGAGACGCGGATCGGAAGCGACCATCCCGTTCACGAAGACGGACCCCGACTCGATCCTCCGCGCCAGCGCCTCGCCAAGCTTGAGATCGCGCGTCCAGAGGCTCGCGCCCAGCCCGTACGCGGAGTCGTTGGCAACGCGGACCGCGTCGTCCGCATCGCGAACGCGGAGCACCGCCGCGACCGGCCCGAAGGTCTCTTCTTTGAAGACCGGCATGTCTTCGGTCACATCCGCCAGCACCGTCGGCTGGTAGTACCAGCCTTTCCCGCTGCCACGCTCGCCACCGGTGAGCACTCGCGCACCCATGCGCACGGATTCGCGGACCTGCCGCTCGAGGGTCTCGCGCAGATCCGCACGGGCGAGCGGCCCGATCTGCGTCTTTGGATCGAGCGGGTCGCCCACGCGGAGCGCCTCGACCTCGGCCGCGAACCGCCGCTCGAAGTCAGGCGCGATCGGCTCTACGGCGATGAAGCGCTTGGCCGCGATGCACGACTGCCCGGCGTTCTGGTTGCGCGCGCGCGCTCCGACCTTCGCGGCGGCATCCAGATCCGCATCCGCGAGCACGATGTACGGATCCGAGCCGCCGAGCTCGAGCACGCTCTTCTTGAGTGCCCGTCCCGCGAGCTCCGCGATCCGCGACCCGGTGTCGGAGCTGCCGGTGAGGGTGACCGCACGGATCCGGGGGTCGGCGATGATCGGCTCGACCTGCGATCCGGAGACCAGGATGGTGCGCACGAGACCTTCGGGAAAACCCGCGTCGCGGATGACCTCCTCGATCGCGAGCGCGCACTGCGGCACGTTCGAGGCGTGCTTCAAGACGGCGGCGTTCCCCGCCATGAGCGCGGGAGCCGCAAAGCGGACCACCTGCCAGAACGGGAAGTTCCACGGCATGACGGCGAGCACGATCCCGAGGGGCTCGAACGCGACGATGCTGCGCTGCGCGCTCGTCTCGATGGTCTCGTCAGCGAGATAACGCGCCCCGTGGTCGGCGTAGTGCTCGCAGGCCCACGCGCACTTCTCGATCTCGGCCTTCGCTTCGGCGATCGGCTTCCCCATCTCGATCGTGATGAGCCGCCCGTAGCGCTCGGCGCGTTCGCGCAGGAGCCCGGCGAGACGACGCATCGGAACGGCCCGGTCGGCGACGGTCCGGTCCCGCCACGCAGTGAACGCGTCCTGCGCGTCGTCGAGCGCGTGATCGACCTCCTCGGGCGTGAACGGGTCGAACCGCGCGAGGACCTCCTCGGTCGCGGGATTCACGCTCGTGATCGGCGACAGCGTCGTGCTCATCAGCGCACGTTGCTCTTCAGGAACGGCATGATCTTGCTCCAGGCGTCCTTCGCGTCATCGGCACGATATGCGTCCCGGCGCTGTTCGTTGAGGAACGCGTGGTCCGCATCGGGGTACACGTGTTTGGTGAACGGCACCCCGTTCTCACGTGCCGCTTTCTCGAGCGCTGACGGATCGGCGGAGTCATCCTTTCCGCCGAAGATGCCCATCAGCGGGACGCCACGCATCGGCTTCAGGTCGGGGAGGCGCTGGCCGACGCCGTAGCAGCTGACCACGGCCGCGACCTTGTCCGGAGCGACGCTCCCGACGAGGATCGCGAGGAAGCCACCCATGCAGAATCCGATGACGCCGACCTTCCCGCTCGTGACGGCCGGGTGCGTGGCGAGATACTCGGCGGCACCCTTCGCATCCTTGGCGGCGGTGTTCGCCTGGAAGAATTCCATCATCAGCTTCTGCGCGTTGTTGGGCTCACCGATCTTCGCACCCTTGCCGTGATAGAAGTCCGGCGCGAGCGCGACGAACCCCTCACGTGCGAACATGTCGGCGACGCCCTTCACCTGGTCGTTCAGACCCCACCACTCCTGGATCACGATGACCCCCGGGCCCGTGCCCCCGGTCGGCGTTGCCAGGTAGCCATCGGCGGTCCCGCCGTTCGCCGGGAACTTCACCATCTGACCGGGCATCTACGTCCTCCCCTGAACACGATTCCGCAGCACGCCTATTCCCTCGACCTCGACCTCGACGACATCGCCGACCTTGAGGAATTCGGGCGGCTTGCGCGCGAAGCCGACGCCCTCCGGTGTTCCCGTGATCATGATGTCACCGGGCTCGAGTCGGCAGCCTGCCGAGAACTCGCTGATCAGCCGTGGGATCTTGAAGACCATGAAGCGCGTGTTCGAGTCCTGTTTCGTCACACCGTTCACACGCGTCCGAACCCGAAGCGCCGACGGATCGAGCTCGTCCGCGGTGACGATCCACGGCCCCAGCGGAAGATGCGTATCGAAGTTCTTGCCCTTGAACCACTGCCCGCCGTGCCGTCGCTGGACATCGCGCACCGAGACGTCGTTCGCACACGTGTAGCCGAAGACGTGGTCCATCGCGTTCGCCTCGTCGATGTCGCGCCCCGGGCGCCCGATGATGACCGCGAGCTCGACCTCCCAATCGAGCTGCTCCGAATGCGGTGCTGGGAACAGCACCGCTGCGTCGGGTCCCGTGACCGTCGCGGGATTCTTCGAAAAGAGCGCTGGATACTCGGGGATCTCCTGCTGGCCCGGCGAGCCCTGCGCGGCGCGGAGGTTCGCTCCTTCCTGGAAGTGCTCGGAGTAATTCCAACCGACGCAGAACACGTTGCGGCGCGGCCGCGGGATCGGCGCGAGGAGCTTCGCGCGGGACGGTTCGACACCACCGCGCGCCGCGGCGGCGGCCTTCCGCAGATCATCACGGACGGCCTCGAACCGCGCGATGACCTCGAGCATGTCGGTCGGCGCGCCTGGAACGAGCTCGCGGATCGCCAGGATGGTGCCGTCCGAGACGAACGTGCCGGCGCGCGGACCATCGTCGGACACGAACGTGAGAAATCTCATCCGGTCGGGAATATAGGGACCTTCGGCCCTGCCCGGGTACGGCCACGACTCCATACCATCAAACCAAGAATGGCGACCATCAGATAGGTATGGCGCGAGCTCGCACGCGCGCCGAGCGCCAACGCATTCGGCGCGGGTCCGGTCCGGGCCCTGCCGAACGACGCCCATCTGGCCGGCAGCTGGCGATCGCCGGCGCGATCGCGGTCGTCGCGGTGGCGGCCTTCATCGTCATCAGTGGCGGAACGGCAGCACCGCCGGCGTCCACCATGCCGCCCGCAGTGCGCCAGTCCGGTCATGTGCGCGGCCTCGCCACGGCGCCGGTGACGATCGAGGAGTGGGCCGACTTCCAGTGTCCGGCATGCGGGCAGTTCGCGCGCGCGACGGAGCCGCAGCTCCTGTCCACATACGTCGCCGAGGGAAAAGTGAAGCTCGTCTTCCGGCACTTCGCGTTCCTCGGATCCGAATCGCAGTGGGCCGCCGAAGCGTCGGAGTGCGCTGACGAGCAGGGCAAGTTCTGGGAATTCCACGACCGCCTCTACGCGTCACAGGCCGGCGAGAATCGCGGCGCGTTCTCGAAGGACAATCTCAAACGAATGGGCGACGCCCTCGGCCTTGGCCCGTCCTTCGCCGCGTGCGTGGACTCCGGCCGCTACGCGCAGGCGGTCCGGGATGAGGTCAAGGTCGGCGAGGGCCGTGGTGTGAAGGCGACGCCCACGCTGTTCGTGGGCGATAGGAAGATCGAGGGCGCGGCGACGTACGACCAGCTCAAGACGGTCATCGACCCGATGCTGCTCGGGCGTTGACGCGCGCGGCGGCCGCGGTCGTCGCGGCGATCGGCGCGCTCGTCTCCGCGTACCTCACCTGGGTCCATTACTCCGGCGATCTCGCCCTCTGCATCGGCGTCGGCGGGTGCGAGGCGGTGCAGACCAGCCGGTTCTCAGTGGTCGGCACAGTGCCCATCGCGCTCATCGGCCTGGCCGGATTCAGCGCGATGCTCGCCGTCGCGCTCCTCCGCGTGCGCGACGACGCGCCGGCGTGGGCGGACACGACGCTGTTCGGTCTCAGCCTCGCCGCGACCCTCTACGTCGCGTACCTCACGTACATCGAGCTCTTCGTCATCGGGGCGGTCTGCCCCTGGTGCGTCACGGTCGCGGTCTGCGCCGTCGCCGTGCTCGCGCTCGTCAGCGTGGACCTGTTCCGGCCAAGTAGGTCCTGAGGATCCGCCTCGCGCGCTCGACGACCGGTGCGTCGAGCATCTGACCATCGAGCGCCACCGCTCCGGCACCGCGCGAGGTCCCGTCCTCGAACGCGGCGACGACGCGCCGCGCGTGCTCGATCTCCTCGGCCGTCGGGCTGAAGACCTCGTTGACGATCTCGATCTGATCGGGATGCACGAGCGTCTTGCCGGCGAAACCCAGACGGCGCGCGCGCAGGCTGTCGGCGCGCAGCCCGGCGACGTCATGGATGTCCGGGAAGATCCCGTCGAAGGCCAGCCTGCGAGCGGCCGTCGCGGCGACGACCACGGTCGAGCGTGCGTACACGAGATCGAGCGACTCGGCTTCGCGGACGGTCGGCAAGCCCAGATCGAGCGCGAAGTCCTCCGATCCGAACGTCAGGCCGACGACGCGATCGTCCACCGCCGCGATGCGCGGCGCTTCGAGCAGCGCGGCGGCGCTCTCGATCGAGGGGATGACGCGGACGGTCCCGCGCGGGATCCGGAGGTCACGCTCCCGCGCGTCCAGCTCTTCGGCCAGCCACGCGATCTCGTCCGCGCGCCGAACCTTCGGCGCCATGATCCCGTCGAGACCCGCTCGCACGATCGCGTCCAGGTCGGCGGCGCCGTCGTCGCTGAGGGGCCGCCGGATGCGGACGTATCGGAGAGGTCCGGCACCGCCCTGCGAGGCGCGCGCAAGCGCGTCGGCGACCATGCGGCGAGCGTCATCCTTCGACGCCGCCGGCACGCCGTCCTCGAGGTCCAGCACGGCGACGTCGAGCGGTCCGGTGCGGAACTCGCCGAGGCCGAGCGCACGCTGGACCATCCGCTCGCGATGACCCGGAACGAACATGAGCGAGCGCATCGCGCGCGGCGACTCCATCAGTACGACCGCGGCATGCCCAGGACGTTCTGCCCCAGGTACGCGAGGATGAGGTTGTTGCTCACCGGCGCGGTGAGCAGCAGCCGCGTCTCGCGGAACTTGCGCTCGATATCGAACTCGCGGGCGAAGCCGTAACCGCCAAAGGCATCCATGGCCGCATTCGCCGCGTCCCAGGCCGCTTGCGACGCGAGGAGCTTGGCCATGTTCGCTTCGGCGCCACACTTGCGATCGCCGTCGAAGAGCCATGCGGCCTTGTCGCGCACGAGCGACGCCGCCTCGAGGCGCGCGTGCGATTGCGCGAGCGGGAACTGCACACCCTGATTCGCGCCGATCGGCCGACCGAACACCACGCGCTCCGAGGCGTACTTCGCCGCGCGCTCCACGAACCAGCGTCCGTCGCCGAGCGACTCGGAGGCGATGAGGATGCGCTCGGCATTCCAGCTGTCGATGATGTGGCGAAAGCCCTGACCTTCCGTGCCAACGAGGTCCTCCGCCGGCACCTCCAAGTCGTCGATGAAGAGCTCCGTGGTGTGGTGGTTGAACATCGTCTCGATCGGACGCACGACGATCCGCTTCCGCTGGATAGCATCTTTCAGGTCGACGATGAACACCGACAGCCCCTGCGTCTTGTCAACCAGATCTTCGTACGGCGTGGTGCGCGCGAGCAGCAGCATCAGATCCGAGTACTTCGCCCGGGAGATGAAGATCTTCTTGCCGCTGATCGCCCAACGGTCCCCTTGCTTCACGGCGGTCGTCTTGATCCGGGTCGTCTCCGATCCCGCCTCGGGCTCGGTGACGCCGAACGCCTGGAGCCGCAGGTCGCCCTTCGCCAGCCGTGGTAGGTACCGGCGTTTCTGCTCGTCGCTGCCATGACGCAGCAGGGTGCCCATGGTGTACATCTGCGCGTGCGCGACCGCGGCGTTGCCGCCGGACGCGTTGACCTCCTCGATGATGAGCGCGGCCTCGGCCAGGCCCAGCCCGGCGCCGCCGAATTCGTTCGGGATGAGCGCCGCGAGCCAGCCGGCGTCCGTCAGCGCGCGTATGAACTTCTCGGGATACTCGCTGGCGCGGTCGAGCTCGCGCCAGTACTCATCCGGGAACTGCGCGCACAACGAGCGCACCGCGGAGCGGATCGCCTCCTGCTCCGGCGTGCGGCCGAAGTCCATAGCTAGTCGCGCGGCTCGGGGAAGTGCGACTTCGGAGCGTTCGCGCGCGTCGGGACCATGAAAGTCCGCTTCGCGATCAGGACGACAGTGCCGTCTTGCTTGATGCCGCGCTGACGGACGGTCACGATGCCCCACCCCGGCCGCGAGCGCGACGCGCGTGTTTCCAGCACCTCGGTGTCGGCGTACAGCGTGTCGCCCTCGAAGAGAGGATGCGGGAGTGTGACCTCACCCACTCCGAGCGCGAAGCCCCAGCGGCTCGTTTGCGGGACCATCAGGCCCGCCACGGTGGCGAGCGTGAGGAAGCTGTTCACGAGCGGGCGCTTGAACTCGGTCTGCGCCGCGTAATGCGCGTTGAAGTGGATCTCGTTCGTGTTGTTCGTGAGGAGCGTGAACTGGATGTTGTCAGCCTGCGTGATCGTGCGCCCGATCGATGAGCGGAGCGTGGCGCCGACGGCGAAGTCTTCGAAGAACGGACCGTCCACGCGGCGATAGTGCCACGGAGTGGTGCGTGTCAGGCGACGTAGGGCAGCGCATCCTCCGCGAGACCCAGGAGTGTCGGACGGATCGTACGGACGCCGGCGTGCGCCTCGCGGTGGCAGTTCGCGCAGAGCATCACGCATTTGTCGAGCTCGGCCACGACACTGTCCCACGGACGCACAGTGCCGGAGCGCGAAATGCCAAAGTCTTTCTCCCGCGCGTCGAGGTGGTGGAACTCGAAAAGCGCAAAAGGACCATCTCGCCCGCATTCGAAGCAGACGGAACCCATGTACTGGACGGCGCGTCGCTTCTGTTCTCGGCGCGCCTCAAGGGTCCGGTCGCGCTCAGCCGCCTCGTCTTCCAGCGCGTGACGGATGCGATGACAGCTTGCGCACAGCAAATCACATTTCGCGGCTTCCGCAATCAGCTTGTCCAACGAGCCGTCGAAACTCCCCAGGCCGAATTCCTTCGTCGCGGGATCTCGATGGTGAAACTCCAGCGCAGCAATACACCTGACATAGCCACAGTCGACGCACTGACCTCCCGCCATGGCAATGAGTTCGTTCTTACGACGCTTGCGCCTGCGCTTCTGGCATCGATACGTCTTCGCGTTTCGCATGCGGCGTCGGTGCTCACGCAACTCATCGGGGGCAGCGATCGCGGGCGGCGATTTTGAGGTGTTGTGGGCGCCGAATGGCGAGCAGTCCAAACAAAATCGCCGACGGTACAGCGACCGCATCACGCCGTCGATGACTTGCTTCGCGAGAAACGCCCTCCCGCAGGACTCGCACAGCTTTGTCTTCGCCGGTCGGTCGACTCTCTTGCGTGGCCTCTCGAGACGACGGATCGGACGGCACTCGAGGCAGCGTTTCCGACCTCGCAGGTCAATCCGGAGACCGTTGACTATCGGATACATCTCGAACTCAGTGCGGCAATCCACACAGGTCTGCGTCATTAGAACATGCATTCTATCCGATGCCGCATCGCTCTGCAAAATGAAAACGACCGCCTGTCGGCAGCCGTCTTCGGCTCCGGTGGGAGGAGTCGAACCTCCAACCAAGGGATTAACAGTCCCCTGCTCGACCGTCGAGCTGCACCGGATCGGAATCTCACATTCTAGCGAGGATGAGAGCCCCTGCCGAGCTTCGACCACGCGCGCGCGCGAAGCGCTCATGCACCTAGCGTTATCGGCAACATGACTGCGACCGCCCTCTCCACCAGCGAACCAGCTCGCGAGGACGCGGGCGTCGAGACGGCCTATCGACTGATCTGGCTCGCGGTCATCTTCGATCTCCTCGCGTTCGGCGTCGGCTTCCAATGGGATCGCAACTGGCACGCGACCCACCCTTTCGAGGACTTCTTCTCCCCTCCGCACCTCTTCATCTACTCGATGCATCTGTGCGCGACGTTCACGCTCGCGTACATCGCTGTCACTCCGACGCTGCGCCGCTGGTTCGGTCCGACGTTCCGCCTCCCGCTCGTCTCCTTCCCCATTCCCGGCGCGATCGGGCTCGCGGGCGCTGGTTTCGCCGTCGTCGCACTCGCGGGAGCGTTCGATGGGATCTGGCACACGATGTTCGGCCTCGACGAGACGAACTGGTCATTCCCGCACTCGATGCTCGGATGGGGCCTGTTCGTTGCCTTCCTCGGCATCACGGCCTGTCGCATCGCGCTCTGCGAGTGGCGACCGATGGGCTGGCCGAGCGTCATCGTCTTTGGTTTCCTCATCACGGCGATCTCGTTCGAGCGGTTCGCGGGGCCGCTCGCGACCAACCTCTCCCCCGAGGTCATTCAGTACGTGTCGCGCATCCCGGTGCTCGCAAGCGAGCCGGCCTTCCAGCACACGACTCGGATCTACCTCGCGGCGGGCATCGACCGCTCGAACGGCCTGTTCGTCCCGCTCATTTCGCTCTCCGCCGGCATGGGCCTCGCCCTCTTGCACTCGTTCAGCCCGCGCTGGTGGGTGATCGTCGGGTTGACCGCGCTCCTGACGCGCACCAGCGACTTCATCCCGTTCGTCGTCCCCGGCATCGTGGTGGCCATCGGTCGCGATCGGCAGGGCAGTCCCGTGGTCTGGTTTCTCGCCGCCGTTGGCTTCGCTTTGACCACCGCGGCGATCTGGGGCGGCACGCCGGGCGGCGTGCTCCTCGCCGTCCCGCTGTTCATCGTCGGCTCTCTCCTGGCAAGCGCGATCTGGCAAGTCGTTGTCGTGCCGACGCGCGGGGGCGTGCTGAAGCTCACGGCGCTCGCAGGCATCGCCATGCCCGCGCTGACCGGCGTCGTCGATCTGGTCCTGCGCGCGCGGATCCCCTGATGCAGCCGGGCGAATGTCTGCGGCGCGTCGGCCCGTTGGTGCGCGAGTGTCTGCCGGACGACCTGTGTACGTTCCGCTACGAGTCGATCTCGTTCCAGAGCAAGCTGTGGTACGGCAACAAGGACCTGCACTACGAGATCTGGTCGCGCGAGCGGCTCGGGACGATCGAGATCGGCCTCCATTTCGAGGCCGACCCGCTCACGAACGCGCGGTTGCTCGCGGCGTTCACCGCGAATGCGAAGGCGATACGCCGCGAACTGGCCGACGCGCGCATCGAGGACTGGGACCGCGGCTGGGCGCGCATCTGGGAGCCGTTGCCGCATCGACAGCCCGACGAGTCGCTGGCGCGCGAGCTGGCCGAGCGCGTCGCCGCCTACATCACCATGCTCGAGCCGATCCTGCGGCGCGAGCTCCCGAGCGATGTGGCCTGGTCCGAGCCAACGGGCCGCCGGTCACCTTCGAAGGCGGGGCGCTCGAAGGCGGCGCGATCTAAGGCCGCGGCGCCGTCCCGAGCGTCGCGATCAAGCCGATGATCAGGATCGTCACCAGAAAGACCGGTATCGCGAGCAGCGCGTAGACCCTGTGCTCTTCGACCCGTGGCTCCTCGCGGACCGGTCGGTGGTCAGACATGTCCCCTCCGTCGCAGCTCTCCGCCTTGAGGGTACCGGAGGCTAGACAGTCGCGCTGCCCCGCCTGAATCGCAGTAGATGACCGGGTCGCGCGCCACCGACACCCAGTCGCTTGCCCCAGCTGGACCGTGCGGCGTCGACGTCAGCGCGCACGGCTGGCCGAGATTCGTCGACCGTGAAGCCGCGACCTCGATACGCGCGCACCAGCCGAGCGATGTCGGCATCCGACAGCGGTGCGCGGCCGTCGACCGGCGTCAGCGACAAAAGCAGAGTGAGCGTTCCACCGGGACGCGGCAGGCGGGCGATCGCGGCGAACACGTCCTCGTCCTCCGCCAACGCACCTCGGAGCAACGAGCCCCACGGGAAATGGATCGTCGCCTCGTCCGCGAGCGACTCGAGTGGGAGGCGCTCGATCGGCTCGCGCAGCAGCACGAGATTCGGCAGCCGCTCGCGCGCAACGAGACGCGCGGCGCGAGCGAGCGCGTCGGAGGCGGCGTCGATGCCGATCGCCAGGGTGTCCGCCCTGGTGCGCGCGACCGAGAGCGGGTAGCGCCCGTCTCCCGTGCCGACATCGACCGCCGTGCGCGGGAACGCGCGGGCGAGCGCGATCAGTTAACCGACGTCGACGTCGAGAAGCCGCTTACCGATGAGCTGACGCATGCGTGAATGCTACGGCTTTCGCGCCGCGTCGACCGCCTCGTTGGCGTTCTGCACGAGACGCTGGGCTCCGCCGATCGCGCGCGGGACATCGAAGCGACGGTCGAAGTTGCCGAGGTTCTCCGCCGCCTCGAGTGCTTCCTCGAGCGCGGACTCCGCAAGGCGCAGAGCCGAGCCGAGTCGCTCGAGCTCGCCCTGATCGACCTCCGGCGCCGCCACGGTCGCAGATGCTAACGTCCGTTCGTGATCGAACAGATCCGCACCGTGCGTCAGATCCGGCAGTACTCCGGGGAGCCGGTCCCAGAAGCCGTCGTCAAGCAGCTGCTGCGGGTCGCGCAATGGACCGGCAGCTCGAGGAACAGCCAACCTTGGCACTTCGTCGTCGTCACGGATAAGGAGCAGCTTCGCAAGATCAGCCAGCTGCGCGCGCCGATCAACTGGCTCGCCGGCGCGCCTCTGGGCCTCGCGATCGTGTTGGACGGCGCGAGCCCGATGAGCGAGGCATACGACGAAGGTCGCGTGAGTGAACGCGTTCTCATCGCGGCGCACACGCTGGGTTACGGCGGCGGGGTCGCGTGGTTCGGCGACGACGCGCAGCAGGCCGAGGCGAAGCGCATCCTCGGCATTCCGGCCGATCGCACGGCGCGCTCGATCGTCATGATCGGCCGGCCGGTTTCGACGAAGGACCCTCGTCCGAATCCCCGGCGCGGTGGGCGTAAGCCGCTCTCGGAGATCGTGAGCTACGAGCGCTACTCGAAGTAGCGGCAGTATTTGCGGCAACATGCAATCGATCTCACGCGACACCGGTAACCCCGACCGTCGGCTGTAGACTCGCGCCGCCCGCGCCCGGCGCCACAACTTGGTGTCGCGACGAGTTCGACGAGAACGAAGGAGCAAGGGAAGGGGGCAGCGCAGCGGTCCGCTCCGTCGCACGCGTGTCCGCGCCGGCCTCCGGGCGTAAGGGGAGGGAAGCCATGGGTGCGAAGCAATGAAGAAACGCCTGGTCATCGCGTTCTTCGTCGCAATATTGGTCACGGCCACGCCTGCCGCTGCGATGCCGCGGTACGGCGATTGGTCCGAGGGCATATTCCTGTCGGCAGTGAATACCGCGGAATTGGAGTTCGCGAACGCGATCTCGAAAGACGGCCTCACGTTCTACTTCCAGCGTGGCTCTGCCGCGATCTTCGGCGAGGACATCTGGGTCGCGCGGCGCGCGGCCCCCGACGCACCATGGGAAGCGCCGCAGAAGCTGCCCGCCTCGATCAACTCGACCTCGAATGACCGAGCGGCCTTTGAATCACCCGATGGGCACTGGCTCTTCTTCGCCAGCGACCGTCCCGGCGGGCGAGGCGGCTTTGATCTCATGGTGGCGTGGCGACAGCACACGCACGCCGGGCCACCGGACTTCGGCTGGCAGGACGCTGTGAACATGGATTCGCTCGGATCCACCGTCAACACACCGGGCTTCGATTCCGGCCCGACCGCGTTCGAGGACGAAGCCGGCCGTCTCAACTTGTATCTCGTCAGCAATCCGGCTGGGACGCAGAACCTGCTCGTCGATATCTATCTGACCGTTCAGAGGGCGGACGGCTCGTTCGGTTCGCCGCTGGTTGTCGCGGAGCTCAGCAGCGCGTTCAACGAGGGCCGGCCGTACGTGAGTCACAACGGCCTTGAGATCTACTTCAACTCCAACCGTCCTCCCGGTCCGACGACTGCGGCGGACATCTGGGTCTCCACTCGAGCGACGCCCACAGACCTGTGGTCGACGCCCCAGATCGTCCCGGTCGTCAGCACGACGGCCAACGAGATCACACCGGTTCTGTCGTGGGATTGCACCACGCTGTTCTTCGCATCGAACCGCAGCGGGAATCTCGGCGACATCTTTTATTCGACGAGAGCGAAGGTCCACGGCGCACCGTAAGCCGACGGGGAAAGGACGGGCCGCGAGGTCTTCGCGGGCCGGCAACTAGTCGAGCCGCAGAGCAACGCGGATGGGGGAAGGCAGTGAAGAGACTGCAGCTTGTTTTCACGCTCGCAACGATTCTCCTGCTCGTCGCCGCCACGCCGGCGGCCGCGGATGCTGACGACGGCGATTCGGAGTTCGGCGCGTGGTCCGCGGCAACCAATCTCGGCGCGACGGTCAACTCCGCATCCAACGACTTCGGACCGGGACTCGCACCAGACGGCAAGAGCCTCTATTTCACATCCAATCGGCCTGGAGGGTCCGGCCTCGCTGATCTCTGGGTCGCACAGCGCGCGAATGAGAACGCTTCGTGGGGCACGCCCGTGAACCTCGGGCCCACGGTGAACAGCACCGGGGTGGATTCGGTGCCGAGCTTCTCACGAGACGGTCGGTGGATGTTCTTCAACAGCGATCGTGCGGGAGGACTCGGAAGTAACGACATTTGGGTCTCATTCCGAGCCAATCCGAGCGATGACTTCGCGTGGCAGACCCCCACAAACCTCGGCGCGCCGATCAACACGCCGTTCTTCGATGCTGGACCTGCACTGATCGAGGAAGGCAACACCGAGACCCTGTACTTCAACAGCGACCGTTTAGGCACTCACGACTTCTACGCAAGCGTCCGTCAGCGGAACGGCTCGTTCGGAACGCCGGTGCTCGTTGAGGCGCTGAACAGCCCGGCGTCCGATCAGCGCCTCACCATCAGAAAGGACCGTCGCGAGGTTTTCTTCTTCTCCAATCGCGCCGGGTCTGCGGGCCTCGATCTGTGGACTTCCACGCGGGAGGATCGCGATGCCGCGTGGGGATCGCCAACAATCCTCGCAGCGGCCGTGAATTCCACGGCGAACGAATTTCAGCCGACGCTCTCGCGCGACGCGCGCACGCTCATCTTCGCGTCGGATCGACCAGGTGGTCTCGGCTTCGACTTGTACGTCACGACTCGCGCGAGGCACGACTGAGCAACGCCAAAGAGGGGCGCCTTTGCGGGCGCCCCTCTATCTCACGTCGCGACTGCGGTCCTTACTCCAGGTAGTCCTTGAGCTTGCGGCTCCGGCTCGGGTGACGCAGCTTGCGTAGGGCCTTCGCCTCGATCTGACGGATGCGTTCACGCGTCACGTTGAACTCGCGGCCGACCTCTTCGAGGGTGCGGGTACGCCCGTCTTCGAGACCGAAGCGCAGCTGGAGCACGCGACGCTCGCGACCGGTAAGACCCTCGAGCACGCTCTCGACCTGCTCCTTGAGCAGCTTGTGCGACGCCGCGTCGGACGGCGCGAGCGCCTGGTTGTCGGGGATGAAGTCACCGAGGTGACTGTCCTCCTCTTCACCGATCGGCGTCTCGAGCGAGACGGGCTCCTGCGAGACCTTCACGATCTCGCGCACCTTGTCCGGCGTGATCAGCATCCGCTCGGCGATCTCCTCCGCGGTCGGCTCGCGGCCGAGCTCCTGGAGCAGGCCACGCGACACGCGGATGAGCTTGTTGATCGTCTCCACCATGTGGACCGGGATGCGGATCGTCCGCGCCTGGTCGGCGATGGCGCGCGTGATCGCCTGACGGATCCACCACGTCGCGTAGGTCGAGAATTTGTAGCCCTTGCGGTAGTCGAACTTCTCCACCGCGCGGATGAGGCCGATGTTCCCCTCCTGGATGAGGTCGAGGAACGACATGCCGCGGCCGATGTACTTCTTCGCGATCGAGACGACCAGTCGCAGGTTCGCCTCGGTGAGGTTGTGCCGCGCGTCGTCGCCCTTCTGGATGAGCTCGTCGGCGAGACGGCGCAGCGCGCGCTGCTCGTCGGCGTCGGACTCGACGAGCATGTTGAGATTCTTCACGAGGACGTCGCGGATCTCCTGGCCGAGCATGACGAGCTCGCCGAGCCGTTCCGCGCCTTCGGCCGGCCCATGGATCTTCGCGTACTGCGGCAGGATGCGGAACGCGAGGCGCTGCGCATCGCGCTTCGCGGCGTCGATGAGGCCGACGGTCTCGTCGATGAGGACCTTCGCTTCGGTCGAGATCTCCTTGCTGTTCGCCTCCGCCTTGAGCGGATCGCGCAGCTTGAGCAGACGGTTCGTGAGACGGCGCAGCTCCTTGCCGCCCTCGGCGTCGCCGAGGGTGCGCGTGAGCGACTTGACCGTGAAACGCGTGGCCTCGTCGACGTACTCGCGAGGACGGCCGAGCGCCATGCGCTTCTTGACCTCGACGCCCAGCTCGTACAGATGGACGACCGAGAGCGCGGGCGACACGAGCGCCTGTTCCCCCAGCTCGATCGACTTCGCGAGGTTGACCTCTTCCTCAGCCGTGAGGAGCGGGACCTTGCCGATCTCCTTGAGATACATGCGGACCGGGTCGTCGACGCTGATGAGGTCGCTTGCGAGGACCGCCGAAATGGCGTCCTCGCGCTGCATCTCCTCGGCCTCTTCCTCTTCCTCTTTGACCTGGGCCCAGTTCGGCCCGCGCTCGGCCTCGAGGATCTCGACGTTGTTGTCGTCGAGAGCGAGGAGGAGCTCCTCGATCTCACCCGGCTCCGCGTCCGGGATGGCGCGCACGATGTCCTCTTGCGTGACGTAGCCCTGCTGGCGGCCGCGCGCGAGCAGCCGCTCGGCCTGCTCCTTGTGCTCCGGGTGGATCCCGGTCCGCTCGGGAGCGGCCTTGTCGGTCTCTTTTTCCTTGGTCGTAGCTTTCATCGATCCTCTTCTCGCTCCAGCTCGCTGTGCAGCACGGTTCGTCGCTCGCGCCGCTTCATCAGCTGCTGAAGGTCCTCGCCCATCCGCGCGATCTCGCCATCCAACCCCCCGACGTCGCCTTCGGCCCGCGCGAGCTCTCCTCGCGCGTCCTCCAGCCGGCGCCGCAAGTTCCTTTCCCGGAGGCGCAGCGCAGCGATCTCGATCATCTGGCCTGGGTCCGTCTGCTCGTCGAGCTCAGGCGCATTGGCGCCAAGTGCCGCGGCAAGGGCGGCTAGGTGAGCCGGCAAGTCAGAGTCCGGACGCTTCCC
The DNA here is from genome assembly GCA_046727665.1 of Chloroflexota bacterium. Classification (GTDB taxonomy): domain Bacteria; phylum Chloroflexota; class Limnocylindria; order P2-11E; family P2-11E; genus CF-39. The sequence continues at coordinate 10,459 of JBKPCZ010000251.1, read as the reverse complement.
CGCCTGGAGCTGTTCGTAGAGCGCACGCAGGAGGGGGTCTACCAGGTCAGCAGGCGCGAGGTCGGCGCGCGCGATCTCCTCCGGATATCGAGTTAATAGTGCCATGACGTAACGCTCCAGCGAGGGCGTTTGTTTCGTCGCCGCAGGACCCGTCGACGCCGGAGGCGCCTCGGCGGGTGCGCGGCCCGTTCGCTGCGTACTCTTTCCGGCCGCTGGGAGCTTCTCTCTCAAGAACGCAGGATCGACCCCCGCACTTCCCGCCACCGCCGAGAGGTAGACCTCACGCCGGACCGGATCGGGCTCCTCGGCGATGAGCGCCGCGGTCCGCTGCAGGAAACGCAGCCGACCCTCCGACTGGTCCAAACGGGACGTGGCGCGGATCCGGTCGATGAGGAATTCCAGCAAGGGCTTCGCTTCGGCCAGGAGCCGACGGAACAGCTCCGGATCCTTTCGCGCGACGTCGTCGGGATCGAGTCCCTCCGGCAGCACTGTGACGAAGAGCGCCAGGCCGGTGCGCGTCCCCAGCCGGCCGCCGCCGGCGCCGGCGCCGAACCGGCTGAGGGCGCTCAGGAGCTCCCGCCCGCGCGACTCGGCGGAGCGCTGTCCGGCGGCGTCGCCGTCGAATGCGACGACCGCCCGCTCGATCTTCATGTCGTTCAGCACGCGGTATTGGTCCTCGGTCAGCGCGGTCCCCATCGAGGCGACGACGTTGGTGAACCCCGCTTGGTGGCAGGCGATGGTGTCGAAGTAGCCCTCGACGATCACCGCGGTGCCGTCCTTCCGGATGGCCGCGCTCGCCTTGTCGAGGCCGTACAGCGTGGCGCTCTTGTTGAAGAGGGCGGTCTGCGTCGAGTTGACGTATTTCCCCTGCTGATCCGCGCGCATGGCCCGCCCGCCGAAGGCGATCGCCCGGCCGCGCCGGTCGCGGATAGGCACCATCAGGCGATCCTGGAAGCGGTCCCAGAGCCCTCGGTCGTTCTTGAAGACCAGGCCCGCCGCGACAGCCTCGTCCTCGCTGAAGCCCTTCTTCTTGAGATACAGAAGGAGGCTGTCGCGCTCGTTCGGCGCGTATCCGATGCCGAAGCCGTCGATCGACTCCTGCGTGATGCCCCGCTTGGCGAGGTACTCCGCGACGGATCTGCCACGCGGAGTGCCGCGCAGGGCCTGGCGGAAGTAGAAGGCGGCCGCGTCGTTCGCCTGGAGGAGCCGGTCTTCCAGCTTGCGCTCCTCCGGCGCGCGCCGCGTCAGCTCGACGCCGGCGCGCTCGGCAAGCTCCTTCAAAGCCTCCGCGGACGACAAGCCCGCCTGAGTCTCCATCCAGGTAAAGACATCGCCATGAACCCCACAGCCGAAGCAGTGATACGTCCGTCGTTCCGGATCGACCGTGAACGATGGCGTCTTCTCCGCGTGGAACGGGCAGAGGCCGCGATAGATCCGCCCTGCCTTCTTGAGCGCGACTTTGGTGCCGACAAGCTGGACGATGTCGACGCGTTCTTTGACGAGATCGAAGTCACCCGGCATGCAACAACGTTAGCGGTCGGACGTTGCGCGCAGCTCGCGACCCGCGCCAGACCCGCGCCAGGTCAGTTCGGGATCGCCAGCAGCCTCTCCAGCTTGGTGATGTCGACCGGTTTCGTCACGTGCTGATCGAATCCAGCATCGCGCGAGAGGCGACGGTGGCGCGCCTCGCCGAAGCCCGTGAGCGCGACGAGCGTCGCCTTCAACCCGAGCCCGGTGCGCATGCGCCTCGCGACCTCATAGCCGTCGAACCCGGGCATGCCGATGTCGAGCAGGACGATGTCGGGTCGCCGGAGGGCCGCCTCCCGGATCGCGCTGGGACCGTCGTGGACCGCCCGCACCTCATGGCCGTAATCGCGCAACAGCTCGGCGAGCGCGTCGGCGGCATCGACGTTGTCGTCGACGACGAGGATGCGCCGCTTCGGGAGCGACGCGAGACCGTCAACGGCGGAGTGACCGTTCGCGGCCCTCGGTGCTGCCGTCCGCAGCGGCAGGCGGATGATGAACTCGCTGCCCTGCCCCGGGCCATCGCTTCGCGCTTCGACCGTGCCGCCATGCATCTCGACGAGCCGTCGCACGAGAGTCAGGCCGATGCCAAGCCCGCCACGCGTGTAAGCGCGCATCTCGGGTCCTTGCACGAACAGGTCGAACACGTGGTCGCGCATCGCCGGCGTGAGTCCGGAGCCGTTGTCCCTGACCGACAAGACGATCTCTTGCTCCTCGTGGACGAACGCGCGCAGCCAGATGTGACCACCGACGTCCGTGTACTTCGCCGCGTTGTTCAGCAGGTTCGCCAGCACCTGCTCGAGGCGCGCGGGGTCCGCGTTGAGCGTTAGCGTCCCAGCGGGCAGGTCGACCGTCAGCCGATGGCCACGCTCGTCGATAAGTGGCCGCGCCGCTTCGACCGCGCGCGCGACGAGCGCGGAGAGCACCACCGCCTCATCCCGCAGCTCGATCTTCCCGCGCGTGATGCGCGAGACATCGAGCAGGTCGTCGATGAGGCGCGTCATGTGTTCGACCTGACGCTCGACCGTCTCGCGAGCGCGCGCGACGCGCAGCGGCTCGTCGCTGTGGAGACGCATCAGCTGCAGCGCCGTGGTCACAGGCGCCAGCGGGTTGCGAAGCTCGTGCCCGAGCATGGCGAGGAATTCGTCCTTGCGGCGATCGGCGTCGGCGAGCTGCTCCACCTTCTTTCGCAGCTCGGCCTCGACATGTCGCCTTTGGATCGTCTCCGCCTCGAGCGCCGCGGCCTGTTGCTGGAGCTGTGCGATCACACGGAGCTGCGCCTCGGCGGGAAGCTCCATGTAGCTCTCGGCAGGGATCACGCTCGTGTGGGCGGCGGTGATCGCGATGAAGGGCTTCGCGTGCGAGCTGTCGTGGAACACGCCTATCGGATATGCGCAGAGAAGTGAGAACGGCTGGCGCGTCTGGAGCTCGTTCCAGAGCTCCTCGAGCCGGATGGCCGCCAAGTGGTTCCCGTCGGCCCAGAGGAGAGCGACCATCTCGCCGAATGCGTGGATCCGCGTGGCCCGTTCGCGCGTCTTCGCCAGCACCGACCCGACCGTGTCATCGAAGAGCGCTGGGTCCGGCCAGCCATCGACCATGAAGCCACCGAGGATGTCCCGCGCATCGAGGGCGACGTAGCGGCCCTGCGCACCGGCGCCTACGACATCGACACCGCGGGCGGCCAGACGCTGCGCCACCCGGTCCAGGTGCTGCGGCGTGGCGATCATGACGGCGGCTCCGGCGGCGGTCAGCGCTCCGCTGAAGTACTCACCCAGGCTGTCGAGGAGGCAGGATTCGCGCTCGTAGAACTGGACAGCATGGCGTTCGGTCGCTGGGTCGCTTGGCGGGATTCCCTTCATCACTTGAGCCGCGCTGCAAGTTGTGCGCCTGTTACAGAAGGCGTCGGCAGCGGCCGACGCCCTTCTGCTGCACACACCCCCGCTAGAGGTGACTCCACGCCGCCGGAATGAACAGGCTGGTGAACGTGTCGAGTGCGTACCCATCGGTCATGCCCGCGATGTAGTCGGCTACGGCTCGCTTGACGTTCTCCTGCGCGGCGATGCGCTGATGCTCCGCCGGCATCCGGTCGGGATGCGCCTCGAAATACTGCAGGAGCTCCCAGAGGACGCCCTGGGCCTTCTCGTCCTCGGTCTTGGCGGGCCCGGCCAGATAAACGTTGTCGAACATGAACTTCCGCAGCGCGTTGGTGGCCTCGAGCACCGCGGCGCTCATTGTCACCTCGGGTTTGCCATAGGCCGTGACGATGACGTCGTAGATCATCGTGTCGAGGCGCTCGGCTCGGTCGTTGCCCAGCGCGGTGCGGATGTCGGGAGGCAGGTCCGCCTCGGTGATGATCCCCGCGCGCATCGCATCGTCGATGTCGTGATGTAGATAGGCGATCTTGTCGGCGTAGCGGACCACCCAGCCCTCGGGCGTCTCGGGCTCGCCCCACGCGGCGGTCTCGAGACCGCCCTCTGTCGGCGCGCTGTGCTTCAGGATCCCGTCGCGTGTCTGCTTCGTGAGGTTGAGTCCGGCCCCGTTCTTCTCGAGCTTCTCAGCGATCCGGACGCTCTGCTGGTTGTGCCGGAAGCCCTCGGGCAGGAAACGCGCGAGGAGCTCCTCGCCGATGTGGCCGAACGGCGTGTGACCGATATCGTGTCCGAGCGCCATCGCCTCGACGAGATCCTCGTTGAGCTGAAGCGCGCGCGCGATCGCCCGGCCGATCTGGTTCACCTCGAGGATGTGCGTCAGGCGCGTGCGGTAGTGATCGCCGACCGGCGCGAGGAAGACCTGCGTCTTGTGCTTGGTGCGCCGGAACGCCTTGCTGTGGATGATGCGATCGCGGTCGACGGCGAACGCCATCCGCGTTGGCGATGGCTCGTCCGGCTTGTCGCGCTCGCCGTCGGCGCTCTTCGTCGCATACGGAGCGAGAGTCGTGCTCTCGAGCTCCTCACTGCGCTCGCGGATGCGCAGTGACGCGACGCTGCGATCGCGTGAGAGCTTCGCGGCGCGCTCAACTTTGGTGGCCATGTCGGCGCTAAGACTAGCGGGGGTCAGCCACGCCTTCGCAGGACGGCCAGCGAGAACGCGCGTCTTATCTCGATCTGCGCGCCGTCAGGCCGTCGCGCCCACGTCGCGGCGAGTCGTCGCCAGAGCGGCGGCTCGATCCGCCAGTTCTCGTTCTGACGCAGCAACCACCGCAGGTCGGCGAGCCTGGGGTAGCGAGTCCGATGTATGCCGTGTGTCGACACGAGCGGCGAGAACCCGCCTTCCGCGATCGCACTGCGCCGCGCGCGGTGGGCGGCGACGACGCCTTCGTCCGGCGTGCGCGAGATCGGACCGAGCTCCTTTCGACCGCGGCCGGAGACGATGGCGAGACGCGGTGTGTAGACAGCCGCGGGTTGCAGGTCGATCACGAGCCCGCCTCTCCGTAGCACGCGCCTTGCGCTCCGAAGGGCATCGACCATGCCCTCCTGCGCGATTCAGCAGAGTGACCATGAGAAGAGAACGACGTCGAATGGTCCACCGCGGATGCCCGTCTGTGCCGGGCGCGCGAAGAAGCGTGCGTTCTCGAGCCCGCGGGATCGCGCTCGTGCGCGAGCCTCGCGGATCAACTCGCGGTTGGGCTCGATGGCGACGACGCGTCCCGCCCGACTGGCGTACTCCAAGGTGAGCCGTCCGTTCCCGCAGCCGACCTCGAGCACGTCGCGACCGGCGAGCGTGGCGTGACGCTCGATAAGCCTGATCTCGTGCCGCGGATCGGGGTAGCCTCGGGCGTCGTCATTCTCGCCGCGTTCCGAGATCTTCCCGAGCGGGTCGAGAGAGCGCCGGCGTCCCGGCATCGCGCTAGCGGTCCTTCACCACCGCACCGGCGATGGCAGCCTGCGCCGCGGCGAGGCGCGCGACCGGCACCCGATACGTGGACGGCGAGACGTACGTGAGACCCGCCATGTGGCAGAACTCGATCGAGGACGGGTCGCCGCCATGCTCGCCGCAGATCCCGATCTTCAGGTCCGACCGCGTCTTGCGCCCGCGCTCGATCGCGATGCGCATCATCGCGCCCACGCCGTCGCGGTCGAGCACCTGGAAGGGATCGTTCGGGATGATCTTCTGCTCGACGTACTTCGTGAGGAAGCTCTTCTGGGCGTCATCGCGCGAGATGCCCAGGATCGTCTGCGTGAGGTCGTTCGTCCCGAAGGAGAAGAACTCGGCCTTGGTCGCGATCTCGTCGGCGATGAGACAGGCGCGCGGGATCTCGATCATCGTCCCGAACTTGTACGGGACCTTCTTGCCACGCTCCTTGAAGATCGCGTCCGCGACCGCGACGACCTGCTCCTGCAGCCGGTCGAGCTCACCCATCACTCCGACCAGCGGCATCATGATCTCGGGCTTCGCCTTGATGCCCTTCTCGGAGACGTCGATGGCGGCACCGAGGATCGCGCGGATCTGCATCTCGAGGATCTCGGGGTACACCAGCAACAGGCGGCAACCGCGCAGGCCGAGCATCGGGTTGTCCTCGTGCAGCTGCTGCAGCCGGTGCTCGATCTTCTCCTTCCGCGCCAGTTCCGCGCCGTCCTGGCCGGTGGCGCGCATGACCGCGATGTCGACATCGACGTCTGCGTACTCCCGCAGGAACTCGTGCAGCGGCGGATCGATGAGGCGGATGACGACGGGTAGGCCGCTCATCGCCTCGTACATCTCGCGGAAGTCGCCCTGCTGGAACGGCAACAGCTTCGCGAGTGCGTCCTTCCTGCCGGCCGCATCCTCGGCCATGATCATGTCCTGCACGATCGGCAGGCGGTCCGCCTGCCGGAACATGTGCTCGGTACGCGCGAGGCCGACGCCTTCGGCGCCAAGCTCGCGAGCAAGGCGGCACTCCTCCGGCGTGTCGGCGTTCACCCAGACGCCGAGGCGCCGGCGCTGGTCGGCCCAGGAGAGGAGCTCGATCAGCTCCTTCTCCTCGCGGAACTTCGGCTGGATCGTCGGCAGATCGCCGAGGTAGACCTCGCCGGTGGTGCCGTCGATGGAGATCGAGTCACCCTCGCGCACGATCTTGCCGTCGACATGCATCTCGCGTTTGTGCAGGTCGATGTCGAGCGCGGCGCAGCCCGCGACACACGGCAGCCCGAGGCCGCGGGCGACGACCGCCGCATGACTGGTCGAGCCACCGCGGGCGGTGAGGATGCCCGTCGCTGCGACCATGCCGTGGAAGTCGTCCGGGCTGGTCTCGGGTCGAACGAGCACGACCAGCTGCTTCGAGCCCTTGAGCTCCACCGCGCGGTCCGCGTCGAACACCGCTCGTCCCGTCGCCGCGCCCGGCGATGCGTTCAGACCCTTCGCGAGGTACCGACCCGCCTTCCTCGCGCGCTCGACCTCCGCCTCGTCGAAGCGCGGCAGGAGGAGCTGCTCGACGTGCGCCGGCTCGACGCGCTGGAGCGCCTCGTCCTTCGTGATCAGCTTCTCGCGGACCATGTCCGTCGCGATCTTCACGGCGGCGCGCGCGGTGCGCTTCGCGCTGCGCGTCTGCAGCATGTAGAGCTTCCCGCGCTCGATCGTGAACTCCAGGTCCTGAACGTCCCGGTAGTGCTTCTCGAGACGCTGCGCGATCTTCTCGAACTGCGCGTAGACCTTCGGCATCTCGTCCTTCATCTGTGCGATCTTCGAAGGGGTCCGGATGCCGGCGACGACGTCTTCGCCCTGCGCGTTCACGAGGTACTCGCCGTACAGGGCCTTCTCGCCGGTGTTCGGGTCGCGCGTGAACGCGACGCCCGTGCCGGAGTCGTCACCCATGTTCCCGTAGGCCATGCTCTGCACGTTCACCGCGGTGCCGAGGTCGTGACGGATCTTGAAGGCGTTCCGGTAATCGACCGCGCGCCGGCCGAACCACGAGCCGAACACGGCCTCGATCGCGAGGCGCAGCTGCTCGAGCGGTTCGGCCGGGAACGGCTTCTTGGTCTCCCGGCGGACGATCTCCTTGAACTCCGTGACCAGCTCCTGGAGCGCGTTCGGCGTGAGGTCGGTGTCGCTTTTCGCGCCCGCCGCCTTCTTCTTCGCCTCGAGCGCGTGGTCGAACTTCTCCGCCGGGATGTCCTGGACGATGCGGCCGAACATCGAGATGAAGCGCCGATACGCGTCCCAGGCGAAGCGCGGATTCCTCGTGAGCTTCTCGAGCGCGGCGCGACTCTCGTCGTTGAGTCCGAGGTTCAGGACCGTGTCCATCATGCCGGGCATGGACATCGCAGCGCCCGACCGCACTGACACGAGCAGCGGGTTCTTGCCGTCGCCGAGCTTCTTCCCGGTGGACTTCTCGACGCGCGCGAGCGCCTTCTCGACCTGATCCCAGAGACCGGAAGGAAGCTTCTTGTCCGACGCGAAGTACGCGTTGCAGGCGTCGGTCGTGATGGTGAAGCCCGGCGGGACCGGGAGGCCCGCGTTCGTCATCTCGGCGATGCCCGCACCCTTGCCGCCGAGCAGCGCGCGCATCTGGGCGCTGCCCTCGGCCTTGCCGTCGACGAAGAGATAGACCCACTTCTTCGCCTGCGCGCTCGTCTTCTTCCTCGTCGCCGTCCGGCGTGCGGGCATCGTGCACCTCCCCTTCGGACCCGGCGATTCTGGCAGATTTCGTGCTCCACCGAGCCCGGATGCGCGCCCCTGCGGTACAGTCGCCCTCCTTGTACGAACGACCCGGCTATCGCACGCTCCTCGGCCGCGTCCGCGAGAACGTGCGCACGTACATCCGAAAGCAGCTCGAGCTTCCGCGCCAGGAGATCGCGGAGATCGTCCAGGCGAATCTCCGCGCCGCGATGTGGTTCGGCGTCGCCTTCGCGCTGGTGTTCGGCGCGCTGGTGGCTCTCACCGTGCTGGTGATCGCCCTGATCAACCTCGTTCTGCCCTTGTGGGCATCGGCCCTCATCGTGCTGCTGCTCTTCCTCGGACTCGCGGCGCTCACCGGGTACATCGGGTACAAGAAGCTGGAGCTGCGCGGCCCGACACGGACCATCAATTCGCTGAAGGAGACGATGCGTTGGGCGAAAGCCCGTCTGCTCGGACGGAGCGCGAGCTAGCCGACCTGCGCGCGAGCCTCGACGTCGACCTGCAGGAGCTGCGGTCGCGGGTGCGCGAAGATGTCGATCCGCGCCGCCTCGCTCGCCGTCAGCCCGTGGCGTTCTTCGGGACGCTCGGCTCGGTCGTCGCCCTCGGCGTCGTCGGTGCGGTGCGCGGCATGCGGGAGCGCCGGCTCCGTCGCAGTGACACCGAGCTCGACGCCGTCATCGCGAGGCTCGGCGGCCGCGTGGACAAGCTGAAGGGGAGGGCCCGCAAACGGCTTCGGGAGTCCCTGCGCAAGGAGATCGGCGAGGTCGAGCAGGGGCCCAAGGCCCAGCAGGCGCTGTGGACCGCGGCGAGCGGGGCGCTCACGGCAGCGCTCACGATCATCGCGCGCCGCTTCGCGTCGCGTCTGGTCGGCGACGAGGAGCTGCCCGAAGAGGGCTGAACGGAGCGGGGGCCGGCCTCAAGTGCCGGCCCTCGCGATCACGGCGCGCCTGGAAGCGGCGCGGTGAAGACGCTCGCCTTCTGCGGACCGGCGTGGAACAGGCCGAGGTTCGCAACGTAGACGGTGCGACCGCGGAAGACGAGGCTCGCGGGCCCGTTGAAGGCACTGATCCCGCTGCCGGTGTACTCGGCGACCACGTCTCCCTGCGGCGACAGTACCGCGATCTCGTCGGACTGGTTGGAGCAGACGTAGAGATTTCCGCGGACGTCGAAGGCGATACCGTCCGCACCGTCGAGCGCACCGCCGGTGGTGCCGCGTGCGAACAGCTCGATCGCGCCGAGGCCCTCTTCAGCATGGGAGATCCGGTAGATCTCGTCGCGCGAGGTCACGGCGACATAGAGATAGCCCTCACCGCGATCGAACGCGATCCCATTCGCGCCGAACGGCGGCGACTCGCCCGGCCGCGGCGCGAGCTCGAAGGGATACGCAAAGGTCGTTGTGGTCCCATCGGGCGCGATCCTCGTGACCGTCCCCGGTCCCGAGTCCGACACCCAGACGTTGCCGGCGTGGTCGCGCGCGAACGCGTTCGGCGCACCGAAGCCCGTCGCGATCACCGTGGCATCGTGCGTGTCGACGTCGATCCGTAGCACGCGGCCGCTGCCGAGATCGCCGACGTAGAGTCCCTCTCCGGGAACGAAGAGAAGACCAAGAAGCTTTGCGACACCTGACGCGCCGGGCGCGACGGAGATGACGTCGACGATCGCGCCGCTCCGGTCGAGCACGCAGATGTTCGCAGGACCGCTCGTCGCGTTGATGTTCAGCGATGAGACGTAGACGTTGCCCGGGCCGTCCACCGCGACGCCTTCGGGCGTGTTGCAAATGACGCTCAGGTCGGGCCCGAAGTTCCGCACCACGCCGACGTCGGGCCCGGCGGTCGCCGGCTGGGCGGTGGTGAGAACGAGTGCGAGGGTGATGAGCGACACGAGTTTCCTCATGGCTCTCCTCCTTGTCGGGATCGCTCCGAGTCTAGTGCCGGTCAGGCGAGCAGGAATCCGACGAACATCACCGAGACGCCGACGAGGTTCGTCAGCTCGAGGATCCCCGACGCACCGGTGAAGGCGACGGTGCCGCCCGCGGCGACGATGAAGACGCCGACGGCGATGATCGCGTTCGCGAGGGCGCGCCGTCCCTGATTGCGGCGTCGGAAGAAGATCCACGCCGACCACAGCGCGCCGCCGATGAGCACGAGACTCCCCACGCCGCTCCCGATCGCGGCCAGGATGCGCGGCAGCGACCCGTCCGGGTAGCCCTTGCCGGTGTCGACCGCGACCGCGATGTCCACCGGAGACGCGAAGACCGCGTAGACCGCGATCGCCGAGAGCGCGAGCACGACACCAAGAGCGATACGGCCGTACCGCGGCGCGACGATGTAGACCGTGCCCA
>JBKPCZ010000250.1:0-7823 GCA_046727665.1 Chloroflexota bacterium | reverse complement strand
CTTCGCGGCGATGCCGCGGCCTCGGCCGACCCGGTCACGGTCCAGCCTGCTCCGGTCGTCGGCAAACCGTGGGTCGCGATCCCGACGCTCGGATATGCCGTCAGCTACGCCGAGACCTATGCGCCGCCGATCGTGATCGGGCTCATCGTGTGGATAGTTTTCGTCATCACGGTGCGCGCGCTCGCGCCGTACATGTCGCCGTCCCGGAGACGACTGCCGGCGTAGCACGTTGTGACTGTCGGGGCGGAGAGATTCGAACTCTCGACTTTCGCCTCCCAAAGGCGACGCGCTACCAGGCTGCGCTACGCCCCGTCAGTTCAATTATCGGCGACGATGCGAAATAGACCGTACGCTCTCCTCCACACATCTCGCGGCGCGGAGGACGGAAGGGTGTTCGCAGCCTGGGGCCGCTATGTCTATTGGCATCGCTGGCCCGTCCTCGCTTTCTCCGTCGCGCTGCTCATCGCCTCGGGCTACCTCGCGTCGCAGGGCGGGAAGCTGCAGAGCGGCGGATTCATCGAGACCGCCGAGTCCGGACGCGCGTCGAAGCTCATCGAGCGGGAGCTTCCGCGCGTTGGCGGATCGACGTTCACGCTCATCTTCTCGAGCGACACGCTGAACGCGAGGGATCCCGAGTTCCGCGCGGCGGTCGAAGCCGCGATCGCGTCGCTGCGGAGTGACCCGCGCGTCGACAGCGTGATCACCCCGTACGACGCGAACAACGCGGACCAAGCGCGGAGCGTCTCGAAGGACGGCAAGGCGATCGCCGTCGACGTCGCGGCGAAGGATACGGTCGATGTGGCTCGCGACTACTACGGCGCGCTTCGCGCGAAGGTGAGCTCCGACAAGCTCAAGGTGCAGGCGACGGGCATCCTCGCGATCAACCACGGCTTCAACGAGGTGCTGCTGCAGGACCTCCAGCGCGCCGAGGTGGTCGCACTGCCGCTCGCGCTCGTCCTCCTGCTCATCGTCTTCGGCACGATCGTCGCGGCGCTCATCCCACTGGGCACCGGCGTCCTCGCCGTGATGAGCGGTATCGCCGGCATGTTCCTGCTCTCACACATCACGGATGTGTCCGTGTACGCGCAGAACGTCGTCACGCTCATCGGCCTCGGTGTGGCGATCGACTACTCCCTGTTCGTGACGAGCCGTTTCCGCGAGGCGATGCGGCGTGGCCGCAGCACGCCCGAAGCGCTCTCGATCGCGATGGCGACCTCCGGTCGCGCGGTGACGTTCTCAGGGATCACGGTGGCGATCGGGCTCTCGGGGATGCTCTTCTACGAAGGGACCTTCCTCCCGTCGATGGGGATGTCGGGGGCGGTCGTGGTCGCGAGCGCGGTGCTGTACGGCCTCACGTTCCTCCCCGCGCTCCTCGCCGTGCTCGGGCGGCGTGTGAATCTCCTGCGCGTTCCGATCTTCCAGCCCGACCCCGGCGACACCGGGTGGTGGCACACGATCGCGATGGCGGTGATGCGGCGGCCCATCGTGGTGCTCGTGCCCACGGTCGCACTCATCCTGCTCGCGGGCTCGCCGTTCCTGCACCTGCGGCTCGCGACGAGCGACGTGCGCACCCTCCCGACGCACGAGGAGTCGCGTGCCGCGTACGACAAGCTCGTCTCGGACTTCCCCGAAGCGGGGCAGAACCACGTCCAGGTCGTCGCCTACTACCCGACCGGTGATCCGCTCGACCGCGCGCGCGTGCCGCAGCTCGTCGACCTCGCGCAGCGCCTGGGGAAGATCGACCACGTGGTCAAGGTGCAGAGCGCCTTCAGCGGCTTCGACCCGCGCGCGTTCGGCGTCGCTGACTTCGCGGCGCTCTACGCGGTCCCGCGCGCCCAGCTCCCGCCACTCCTCCAGGCCGGCCTGAAGAGCACGATCGGCCAGCACATCGTGCTCTTCGATGTCGTCACGTCGCTTCCGTACTACGGCGACGAGGCGCGTCAGCTCGTGAGGGACATCCGTGCGCAGGCGCCGCCCGCGGGTGGCGAGATCCTGGTCACGGGATTCACCGCGATCGACCTCGACACGGTCACCTTCATCATCGGCCACACGCCGCAGGCGGTCGCGTTCGTGATGGTCGCGACGATCGTAGTGCTCTTCGTGCTGCTCGGATCCGTCGTCCTGCCGCTCAAGGCCGTCGTGATGAACCTGCTGTCCATCTCCGCGTCGTTCGGCGCGCTGGTGTGGATCTTCCAGGACGGCAACGGCGCGCGGCTGCTCGGATTCGAGGCCGCCTCGATCGATCCGTCGACGCCGGTGATCATGTTCTGCATCGTCTTCGGTCTCTCGATGGACTACGAGGTCCTGCTCCTCTCGCGCATCCAGGAGGAGTACCGCCGAACTCGTGACAACACGCACGCGGTCGCCGAGGGCCTCGAGCGCAGTGGGCGCCTCATCACCGGAGCCGCCGCGATCATGGTCGGCGTCTTCGCGGCCTTTGGTCTCGCGGAGATCCTGCTCATCAAGGCCATCGGTCTCGGCATGGCGATCGCGGTCGCCGTCGACGCGACGCTCGTGCGTGCGCTCGTGGTCCCCGCCACGATGCGCCTGCTCGGGAACCTCAACTGGTGGGCGCCGGCGCCGCTCGCGCGCCTCTACCGCTGGCTGCGTCTCGGTGAGGTCGCAGCTCCCGCACGGGCGCGCGAAACGCGCTGAACCGCCTATACCATTCGCGCGGTGGACGCACCGCACCTCGGCACCGTGGAAGCACCGCAGCTTCGCCCGCTCGGCGTCGGCGACATCGTCGACCGCGTCTTCGCGCTCTATCGCGGGCGGCCGGGACTCTTCCTCGGCCTTGCCGCGATCCCGTACCTGGTCTTCTTCCTGGTGATCGGGATCCTGGGCGTAGCGTTCGCCACGAGCTTCATCGCGCTCGGCACGTTCGGCGAGCTCGCGACCAGATCGCCGGGTACCGCCACGCTGACGCCCGCGCTCGTCTCCGCGCTCGTCGCAGCGATGGCCTTCGCGATCATCGTGATCGTGGTCGCCATCATCATCTTCTCGGCGCAGAGCGCCGCGCTCATCGAGGCCGCGGCCGCGCGCCATCTCGGCCGCGACATGACCCTCGGCGCCGCTTTCCGCACCGGCCTGCGCGCGGCGCCCCGGGTGATCGGCGCCGGGTTCCTCGCGTTCTTCGCGCTCCTGGTCCTCTGGATCGTCCTCGCGATCGCGATGGCGATCTCGAACAGCGCCTGGGTGGTCTTCCTCGGCATCCTCGGCGGGCTCATCTTCACCGTCTTCGCCGGCGTCTCGTGGCTCGTGGCCCCCGCCGTGGCGACGCTCGAGCCCGTCGGCCCGCTCCACGCCCTGAGACGCTCGTGGGCCCTGTCGTCGGGCAGTCGCTGGCGGATCATCGGGCTCCAGCTTCTGCTGCTCATCCTCAATGTGGTGCTCACCGCTCTGTTCAGCCTCGTCTTCCTCTCCGAGCTGATCGGTGACCCCACGATCCGCTTCGTGCTGCAGCAAGGCGTCAGCCTCGCCGCGAACATCGCCTGGGGGCCGATCCAGTGGGCGACGGTGACCGTGCTCTACTTCGATCTGCGCGTGCGCAAAGAAGCCCTGGACCTGCAGCTCGCCGCGGAGGCGCTCCCGCGCGAGGCCTGATCCGCATCCTGCTGCTCGCTCTCGCGCTCTGGTCCGCACAGCCGCTTGTCGCCGCCGCCGACACCATCAGCCCGCCGGCGTACCGGCAGCGACTCCTGGAAGCGGCGCAGCTCGTCGCGCAGGCTCGCGCATCGAGCGGCAGCGCGCGCACCGCGCTGGTCGAGCGCGCCAAGACGCTCCTGCGGCAGACGGACGCGATCACGCTCCCGTCGGGGCCCTTCGCCATCGACGACCGCGCGCTCGCGGATGGCATGGGAACGAGCGACACGTCGCTCGACATCGCCGCCGAGCTGATCTTCGCCCAGGCCGCGCTCGCGGCGCGCGCGACCGCGCCGGCGGTGGACGTCGCCAGCGCCGACGCGGCGCTGCGCGATTCGCTCCAGAGCGCGCAGGTCCCCGAGCAGGCGCTCTCGCCGCTCGAGGTCATCGTGCTCGCGCTCACATCGTTCCTCGCCGGACTCACCGGACCGCGCCCCGACCTCAGCGTGCTGTGGCCCGCGCTCGGCATGGTCGGCGTCGCGCTGATCCTCTTCGTCGTCGCCACGCTCGGACGGGGCGTGCGCGAGCGCGTGCGCACCGAGGTCGCGCTGCGGGACATCGCGCACGAGGAACATGCCGCTCCATCGCAGCACCTCCGCGCCGCCGATGCGGCGCTGGCCGAGGGACGTCCGCGCGACGCGATCCGCGCGCTCTACCTGTTCGCGTTGACCTCCCTCGCGGCGCGCGAGGTGATCCGCTACGACCCCGCGCTGACGGACGGCGAGCTCATCGTGCGCGCGGCGGGCATCCCGAACGCCGACGCCCTGCGCGATCTCATCCTCACGTACGAGCGGGCCTGGTTCGGCCTGCGCGAGCCGACTCCCGACGAAGCCCGGAGCGCCCGTGGGCTCGCGGTGCGCGTCGCCGGGTGAGCGTGCTGCGTCGCGTCCATCCGCTCCACGTCGTCGCCGTGCTCCTGGTCATCGGCGCGCTCGCGTTCTCCGTGGCGAACGTGCGCTCCGGCGACAACGGCGTCGTGCGGACCGGCTCCGTGTACGACCAGAGCGCCGCGGGTGCCGCGACGCTGCGCCACTACTTCGACGCCAGCGGCGTACGGACCAGCACGGTGCAGGGCGATCGCTTCGCGATCGACCGCGAGAAGGTCGGCGTGCTGTTCCTCCTCGGCGCGAGCGAGCTCGTGTCCCCGCAGGACGCCGAGACCGTCAAGGCGTTCGTCCGTGCGGGCGGCACCGTCGTCGTCGCCACCGAGCTCGGCCTCTTCGAGCGCGCACTGCTCGAGGCATTCGATATCCGCATCGTCGGTCTCGGCGCACCCGGCACGCACGCGCTCGCGAACGTGGCGTTCACGGATCCGCCCGCGCGGACGATCACCGTCGATCGCGTGGGGACGCTCGCGGTCGGCGGGACCGATCTCGTGCTCGCGACCGATGGGCGCTCACCGATCATCGCGGTGAAGCGCGAGGGACGCGGATCGTTCTACGCGGTCGGAAGTCTGTACCCGTTCCTCGGCTCGGGCCTCGGTCAGACGGACAACGGGCGGCTCGCGCTGGGCCTTGCCGCCGACGCGCTCTCCGGCGGGCGTGAGGTCGCGTTCGACGAATACCACCACGGCTTCCATCCGACGACCGACGTGCTCGTCCTGCTTCAACGCACCTGGCCGGGACGTGCGCTCGCATTCGCGGTGTTCGCCGGCTTCCTCTACCTCGTCCTGTCCGGACGCCGTCTCGGACCCCCTGTCCCGCTCGACGCGCGACCAGCGCGATCGAGCCTCGAATTCATCCGCGGGTTCGCGGGGCTCGTGCGCCGATCGGGGCGCGGCGAGATCGCGCGGCGTCGCTTGCGGCGAGATCTGCGAAGCGGGCTGGCGCGCAGCCTGGGTCTCGATCCCGGCATGCCCTTCGACCGAGTGCTCGCGACGCTCGCCGTCACGGACCGCGAGCGCGCCGCCGAGGCGCGCGCCGTCGATGATGCGCTCGGCCGCCGCTTGCATGAGGACCAGTTGCTCCGTACCGTCGGCCAGATAGAACGCCTGGTGAAGACGCGATGAGCGGACGCGCGCGTGAGGTCGCGGAACGCTTCCACCGCGACGTCCACCGCATCGTCGTTGGGCAGGACGAGACCGTCCGGCTCGCGTTCGTCGCGCTGGTCCTCGGCGGACACCTGCTCATCGAAGGCGTGCCGGGGACGGCGAAGACGCTCCTCGCGCGCACCATTGCGCATCTCATCGGTGGCACGTTCAAGCGGATCCAGTTCACGCCCGACCTGATGCCGAGCGACATCGTCGGCACCTCGGTGTACGAGATCACGACGAGCAACTTCCGCATCAAGGAGGGCCCGATCTTCGCGAACGTCGTCCTCGCCGACGAGGTGAACCGCGCGCCGGCGAAGGCGCAGGCGGCGCTTCTCGAAGCGATGGAGGAGAAGCAGGTCACGCTCGAGGGCGACTCGCGGAAGCTGCCGCGCCCATTCCTCGTCATCGCGACGCAGAACCCGGTCGAGTACGAGGGGACCTATCCGCTGCCGGAAGCCGAGCTCGACCGGTTCCTGTTCAAAGCGATCGTGCGCTATCCCGAAGCGACGGAGGAGCAGGCGATCCTCCGCGCGCACGACAAGGGCCAGCCCCTCGCCGAGGTCGACAAGCTCGAGCCGTTCGCGAAGGGCGTGCTGGACGAGTGCGCGGCGGAGGTCGAGGCCGTGACCGTCGAGGACTCGGTGCTGCAGTACGTCGTGCGCATCGTCGAGGAATCGCGCAAGTCGACCGACCTGCTTCTCGGCGCGAGCCCGCGCGCCGGCGTGCATCTGCTGCGCGCGGCGAAGACCGCCGCCGCGATCGAGGGCCGCGACTTCGTGACGCCGGACGACGTGAAGTCGCTCGCCATCCCCACGCTGCGCCACCGTCTGGTGCTGCGCGCCGAGGCCGAGATCGAAGGCCTCGACGCCGACGCGGTCTGCCGGCGCGTCCTGGCGCGCCTCGACGTCCCACGCTGAGCCGCTTCCCGCTGCCGCGCCCGCGGCTCCTTGCGCTCGTGCTCGCCGCCGCCGTTCCGCTCGCGCTCGGCGGCATCTCCGACGCGTTCCTCTGGCTCGGCGTTCTCGTCATCGCGGTCGCCCTGACGCTGGCGATCGTCGACCATCGCGCGACGCCCGCGCCCGCCGGCATTCCCGTCGAGCGCGTGGCCGATCCGCAGCTGTCGATCGGCGTGCCGAACCGCGTCACGCTGCGCGTCACCAACCCGTTCGCGCGTCCGCTGCGTCTGCTGCTCGCGGATTCGGTGCCCGTGTCGTTCGACGTCGATCAGCGGCGCTCGGCGCTCTTCGTCGCGCCGCGGGAGACCGGCGCGGTCGCGTACGCCGCGCGCCCGCATCATCGCGGAACGTTCTCGTTCGGCGACATCCATCTGCGGCTGCGCGGACCGCTCGATCTCGTCGAGCGCCAGGGCCGCATCGCGGCGACCGCGCCGGCGAACGTCTACCCCGACCTCCACGAGATCCGCCGCTACGAGGTGACGCTGCGCCGCGGTCTCGCGTACGACGCGGGTCAGCGCCGCGCGCGCATTCCCGGCGCGGGCACGGTGTTCGAGCGGCTGCGCGAGTACCTGCCGGACGACGATCCGCGCTCGATCTCCTGGACGGCGACGGCGCGCCGCGGCAGGCCGATCAGCGTCGAGTACGAGACCGAACGCCAGCAGCGGATCCTCATCCTGCTCGATGCCGGTCGCATGATGTCGAGCACGCTCGGCGGCCTCACGAAGCTCGATCACGCGGTGAACACCGCGCTCATGCTCAGCTACGTCGCGACGGCGAAGGGCGACGAGGTCGGGCTGCTCGGTTTCGCCGACACCGTTCGCTCGTACGCGCCGCCGCGACGAGGGCGCAAGCAGTTCCTGCGGCTCACCGAGGA
Organism: Chloroflexota bacterium; assembly: GCA_046727665.1. Lineage (GTDB taxonomy): Bacteria > Chloroflexota > Limnocylindria > P2-11E > P2-11E > CF-39. The sequence continues at coordinate 319 of JBKPCZ010000250.1, read as the reverse complement.
GCTGCGTCGCCTCGAGGTCACGACGACCGAGCCGGATTACCGCGCCGCGTTCGAGTTCCTGCGCGCGCGCACCGCGCGGCGCGCGCTCGTCGTGCTGTTCACCGACCTCGTCGACGATGAGGCCTCGCGCGCCCTCGTCGCCGCCGTCACGCGTCTCGCGGGGAACAACCTCGTGCTGTGCTGCCTGCTCGCGGATCCGCAGCTCGCGGAGGTCGCCTCGAAGGTGCCGTCTTCGACGACCGAGCTGTACGAGCGCGTCGTCGCCGAAGACGTCCAGGAGGCGCGGGCCCGGGCGCTCGCGATCCTGCGCCGGCGTGGC
>JBKPCZ010000249.1:0-4130 GCA_046727665.1 Chloroflexota bacterium | reverse complement strand
GAGCTCGAGCTCCTGCGCTATATGGCGGAGGGATACACGAACAAAGAGATCGCGCGCGCGATGGTGCTTGCCGAGGACACGGTGAAGAAGGGCGTCCAGATGCTGATCGCGAAGCTCGGCGCGGCCGATCGGACACATGCGGTCGTACTAGCTCTAAGGAACCATCTCATCGCCTAGGTTTTTTCTGTCCGAATGGGTATTCGGAGCGTGTGACTAGCGTTCCTATACCGCCTCGAACCCGTTAAACACCGCGAGCCCGAATGGGTATTCGAAATGTGCCTGAACGGGGATTAACCGTAGGCACGTGGCCACGTCAAAGTCTGGCGGCTGGCGCGCTACAGGGGCCGGCCCCGTATGGGGCTGCATGGTGGAGGCGTGACGGCGGCGGAGGGGGACTGGCGTGGACCTAGCTCAGCTCTGGGCGAGTAGTCGCGCGGGCGACGCCCGGTCGCGTGGAGCGCTCATCGAGCGCTACTCGGACCTGGCCATCGGCATCGCGCGCTGTATGCGCGTCCCCCACGCCTCTCTGGCCGACCGCGATGACGTCGCGTCGGCGGCGATGATCGGCCTCATCGGTGCGGTCGATCGGTTCGATCCGCGTCGCGGTGTCCCTTTCGAGGCCTACGCCGCGCTCCGCATCCGCGGTGCCGTCGTCGACGAGCTCCGTCGGGTCGACGAGCGCGGCCGCGCCGACCGGCGGACGGAAGGCACTGAGCCCGCCGTGTCCCTCGACGTGTTGATGGAGAAGGGCACGCATCACGGTCCGGTCGTCGATGACGGCTTCAGCGAGCGGTTCGACCACGAGGACCTCCAGACACGAGTTCAAGACGCGCTGGGGAGGCTACCGGCTCGCCAGCGTGAGGTCATCGCGCGGTACTACGGCGATGAGCTCACGCTGCGCGAGGCGGGGGCGAAGATGGGCGTGAGCGAGGCGCGCGCCTGCCAGCTGCACGGCCGCGCGATCCAGAACCTGCGACGCGAGCTCTCCGTTCACGCCACCGCAGCGCCCGCGCGCATGCCGCACGCGCAGCCCGTCGCCGCCTAACTCGCCACCAGCGCAGCGGCGCGCTGCGTCGGGAGGAATACCTCGGCGCGCAGACGCAATCGCCCGACGTCTGTCATCCACACCGCAAGGCCGAGCGGTGCCAGGAGCTCGCGAACGCGCCGGCGGTCGGAGCCGGCGAAGAGCGGCGCGATGTCGTCGAACACCGGATGGGCGATCGTGTGGAACTCGAGCCGATCGCCGCGCAGCAGCGGCGCATGAGCCGCGAAGGCACTGAGACGCTCGTACTTCCACCACACGTACTCCGCGCGATCCGCGTGATGCGCGATCCGGAGCCGGCGCCCACCCTCGCAGTCTTCCAGGCGACCGTCGCCCAGGAGCGACCCGAGGATGACCTGGACCTGGACCGGATCGGGCACGATGCGCCGGAGCACGCGCTCGGGATGCTCGCCCATGCCTATTGATCGACGCGCGCTTGCGGTCGCGAGCCCGCTTCACGGGAATCTGTCCTGACCGGGCGATCTTCGGCGGCTGCTATACCCTTGGCAGCCGCCACCCGCATGCTGGGAACGGCAATCGATTTCAGACGCCCGTGAGAGCACGGGGGAAGAGGGAGCACGATGCATCGCCGCTTCATCATCCTGCTGACCGTCTGGAGCCTCCTCCTCGCGCAATCGATGCTCGGCGCGAGCGCCGCCTTGGCGCGCTCGGACTCGAGCGCCTCGCCCGCCGCGCTCGACACGAGCTCGGCCATCGTCGTTTTCCGCCAACAGCCGATCGCCGCGTACGACGGGCGTATCTCCGGATACCCGCAGACACGACCGGGCCGCGGCAAGCTCTACCCGAGCAGCGCCGCGGGCAACGCCTATCGCGGGCTGCTCCGGACGGGCCACGCGGCCTTCGCCGCCTGGCTTCGGACGAATGCGCCGAGCGCCAGGGTGACGTCCGACTTCTTCACCGTCGTCAACGGCGCCGCCGTCGAGCTGAACGGCACGCCGATCGCGCTGCTGCGCAACAACCCCGACGTCGAGAGCGTCGAGTACAACGCCCTCTATCAGCCGGTCATGAGCGAGAGCTACAAGATCATCAACGCGGCCGCTGCATGGGCGGCAGCCGGTGGTCGCGCGGACGCCGGCCGCGGGGTGAAGGTCGGGATCATCGACACCGGCATCGATGCCACGCATCCGTTCTTCGATCCGGCCGGGTTCACCTATCCATCCGGTTTCCCGAAGTGCGACGCGCGCGACAGCGCGAGCGGAACTCCCGATACCGGCTGCAAGTACACGTCGCCCAAGGTCATCGTCGCCAAAGTCTTCAACGGGAAGCTCAATCAGAGCGGCTTCGATGCGCGGGCGGCCCAGGAGCATGGGACGCACGTCGCTGGGACCGTCGCCGGCGTCACCGGCGTGACCGCGAGCGTCGAGGGCGTCGCGATCGACGACCTCTCAGGTATCGCCGCAGGCGCCTGGCTTGGCAACTACAACGTCTTTCCCGGCGACGTCACGAACGCTCGAAGTGAGGACATCCTCAACGCCGTCGAGGCGGCCGTCGCGGACGGAATGGACGTTCTCAATCTCTCACTCGGCGGCGGCTATTCCGGCAGCAACGACCTACTCGCGCTGGGTCTCGACAACGCCGTGAATGCCGGCGTCGTGGTCGCGGTATCCGCGGGCAACGAAGGCCCCGGTGACCAGACTGTGGCGTCGCCCGGCCGGGCCCGCAACGTCATCACCGTCGGCGCCAGCACCAACCAGCACTTCGTCGGTCAGCCGCTCACCTACCCCGCGGGCGGCGGGACAACGGTGGGAGCCGCAGTCGGTGACTTCCCGCCACTCCCCGGCGCCTCGTTCAACCTGTTCGACACGCTATCGAACGCGTGCGCGAACGTCGCGGCCGGAGCCTCCGGCAAGCTGGCCATCGTCAACCGCGGCACCTGCACGTTCAGCACGAAGGTGCGCAACGCGATCGCCGCCGGCGCGATAGGCGTGGTCGTCATCAACAACGTCGCCGGAGATCCGACCGCGATGGCGAAGGACGGCTTGGGCGACGACGAGCTGCCGGCCGTCATGATCGGGATCGCCGAGGGCGCTGCGCTGCGCGCGTCGGGCGCGACGACCGCCTCGGCCACCGCTTCGTTCAGCGAGTTCATTACTTCGAACGCGGACATCCTCGCCGGATTCAGCAGCCAGGGGCCGACGAAGGTCGACCTGGCCATCAAGCCGGACCTGACCTCGGTCGGCGTGAACGTCCTCAGCTCCGTGCCGTGCTCGGCCACCTCGTGCGCGGACGCGTGGGCCTTCTTCAGCGGAACCTCCATGTCGTCGCCGCATATCGCCGGGTCGGCGGCCGTACTGCTTGACCTTCATCCAGCCTGGTCGCCGGCGCAGGTGAAGTCGGCGCTGGTCAACACCGGTGATCGTGTGGTCAAGAACGCCTTCAACGGCGGGCTAGGTGTCGGGCCCACCCAACAGGGTGGCGGCCGCGAGAACCTAGCGAGCGCCGCCAACGCTTCCATCTCGTTCGAGCCTGTCTCGGCGAGCTTTGGCCGTGTCAATGCGTCGCGCAACACGCCGTCGGCCGTGACACTCACGCTGACGAACTCGAGCGCGAGTGCGCAGACCTTCAGCCTGCAGGCGCTCAAGTTCACACCTGCCGCCGGCACCCTGGGAACCACCTATGGCGCGGGCACGACGAGCGCGGGTGACGAGCGGATCTCGTTCCCAGCCACCCTGACGGTGCCAGCCAACGGCTCGGCGACGCTCACCGTCCAGATCAACGGGGGCCAAGCTCTTGGCGGTGTGATCCAGGGTTGGATCGATCTCAGCAGCGCGAGCGCGTCGTACCACTTCGCCTACTACGCCGTGGTGGGTCCGTAGCAGACCCGACCAGACCGCAGTTGATGCGTCGCACCGCTCACGGGCCGAACGGCTCGCGAGCGGTGCGACGAGGTGATCAGGAACTCGCACGCAGCGCCTCCACGACGAGGCGCGTGCCGTTCGCCGCGATCCAGTCTTCGAGCGCCAGCGCTCGCTGGACGTACTCGGCCAGCGCGCCGGGCGTGCTGTGGCCTTCGGCGGTGCGCCCAGCCAACCACACCAGGACGATCGCGCTCTGGAACAGAACGAGC
>JBKPCZ010000248.1:0-10414 GCA_046727665.1 Chloroflexota bacterium | reverse complement strand
CGGGCCAACAATCTCGGTGCGAAGGGGCTGGGGGAGCCGCCGATCATCCCGACCGCGGCCGCCGTCGCGAACGCCGTCGCGAACGCCACCGGGGCGCGGCTGCGCCATGCGCCGATGACGCCGGCGCGCGTGCTCGAGGCGCTGGCGGTGGTCCGGTGAGCGTGTTCTCCTACGCAAAACCGCGCGCGCTCGGCGAAGCGCTGAAGCTGCTGAAGAACGGGACCGCCGCGCTCGCCGGTGGGACGGACCTCGTCGGCCTCATGCGCAGCGGTCTCGCGAGCCCGAACGCCCTCATCGATCTCACCGGCATCGAGGGCCTCCGCGGCTGGTCGCGCGAGAAGGGCAGGGGCCTGCGGATCGGCGCGCTCACGACGCTCGCCGAGCTCGAGACCTCCGCGCAGCTGCGCAAGGTCGCTCCGATGATCGCCGAATCGCTGCGCGACGCCGCGACGCCGCAGCTCCGCAACATGGGCACCGTCGGCGGCAACCTGCTGCAACGGAACCGCTGCTGGTACTTCCGCGACGAGGCGGTGCCCTGCTGGCTCAAGGGCGGCACGCGCTGCTTCGCGGCCGAGGGCGAGAACCGCTATCACGCGATCCTCGGTGCGTCCGAGTGCGTGATGGTCGCTCCCTCCGATCTCGCGCCGGCGTTCATGGCCTATGACGCGGAGATCGAGCTCGCCTCGAGCATCGGCCGGCGCAGCGTGAAGCTCGGACAGTTCTTCATCACGCCGAGCGGACGGCAGCGGAAGGAACACGCGATCAGGAAGGGCGAGCTCATCACCTCGGTGCGGATCCCCGAGTCCGCGCTGGAGCGTCGCGGCGCGTTCGTCAAGGCGATGGACCGCAAGGCCTGGAGCTTCGCGCTCGTGTCGGTCGCGGTCGCGGCGCGGATGAAGGACGGCAAGGCGCACGACGTCCGCGTCGTGCTCGGCGGCGTCGCGCCCTGCCCGTGGTGGGTCCCGGCGGCGCACAAACAGCTCGAGGGCAGCACGCTCGACGACAACGCCTGCCTCGCCGCGGCCGATGTCATCCTCGCCGGCGCGCAGCCGCTGCGCGATAACGGCTACAAGGTGACCCTCGCGCGCGAGCTCATCCGCCGCGCGCTCCGCTCGCTCGTCGCGTGACCTCGAGCGCCACCGACGACGCGCTCACGCTCGCGATCGAGTCGAGCCTCCAGGTGTATCCACCCGTGTCGGGGCTCTCGGAGGATCTCGGCGTCAAGAACGTGCGCGGTCGGGTGACCGACCTGTCGAATCCGCTCGCGAACCTGGTCGGCATGGCGAACATCGCGCCCGAGGACGTCGACGCGACGCTGAAGATGGTGCGCAATCGCTACTCGGGCGGGCGCAAGGCCTACGGATGGGTCACCGGTCCGCTCACGCGTCCGCTCGATCTCGGCGCGCGGCTCGTCGCGACCGGACTTACGAAAGCGGACGAGATGGCGGGCATGGCGCTCACCGACCTCGCCGTGCCGATCACGGTCGATCCGGCGATCGAGGTGCGCGAGGCCACGCTCCACGTGGCGCAGGCGGGGAGCGCGATGATGGCGCGCGCGTACGGGATGCCCGAGGACGTCGCGCGGTTCTTCAACGTGCTGCTCGCCATGACCGACGGCAAGGTCCCCAACCGCGGCTACTTCGCGTTCGTGGACGGGTCACCGGAGCCGGTCGGATGGAGCTACCTCGTGTACCTCCCGGACTCGCCGATCGTCCTGCTCGGCGGCGCGGCGACGCTGCCGGAGCATCGCGGTCGCGGGATCTACAGCGCGCTCGTCGCGAAGCGTCTCTCCGACGCGCGTGCGGACGGCCGCAGCGCGGCCGTGATCCAGGCGGTCCGCTCGACGTCCGCGCCGATCGCGGCCAAGCTCGGCTTCCGCGAGATCTGCGGACTCGAGTTCTACGCCTGGGAAGGCGCGCCGCACCAGGACATCCCGATGCTGAGGATCGACGCCTGACGACGGCGTAGGCTCGCGCCGTGCCCGCGATCCGACGAACGCCCTTTTGGGAGATGTTCTGGCGTGTGCACCGCTTCCTCTTTCGCGCGAGCGGCGGCCGGATCGGATCCCGCGTCGGGCCACTGCCGGCATTGCTCCTCAGCGTGCGCGGCCGGAAGAGCGGCGTCGCGCGCGACGTCGTGCTCAATTACGTGCGCGACGCCGACCGGTACGTCGTCTTCGCGTCGCACGTCGGCCTCGACCGCGATCCGCCGTGGTGGCTCAACCTGCGCGATGCGCGCGAGGGCGAGGTGCTGGTCGCGGGCGATCGCTTCCGCGTGAAGGCGCGTGAGGCCGAGGGGGCGGAGCGCGAACGCCTGTGGTCCGAGGTGACTCGGCGTGACGATGCATACGCCGAGTACGAGAAGCGGACCGCGCGGCGCATCGCGGTGGTCGTGCTGGAGCGGCTCTAAGACTCTCGCCGCGCGAGGCGCCACGCGAGCGCGGCGTACGCGCCGATCGCCCAGAGCGCCACCACGAGATAGGAAAGCCAGACCTCTCCGAACAGCTCCTTGCCCACCAGACCGTTCGTCATCGGACGCATCGCCTGGCTCGTCGGCAGGACGCGAAGGATCGCGTCGATCGCGTCGGGGACCGGCAGGCCCACCGCGAACGCGGGCCCGATCGCCGGGAGCAGGAAGAAGCTCGACCAGGTGTAGACCTGATTCGCGCTGCGGAACCAACCTCCCAGAAGGAGTCCGATGCCGATCAGCGCGATCGTGAGCAGACCGGTGCCGGCCACGAATACCAGCATGTCGTCGGGTCGCAGCCGGGTCAGGCCGAGCATGACCGCGACCGCGACGACGGTGTAGGCGACGCCGACCAGCGCCTTCGCGAGGATGACCTCGCCGTACGAAGCGACGAGCAGCAGGGCGTCGAGCGTCTTCCTCTCGGCCTCCTCGGTGAGGATGATCGGCACGAGGAGGAACGCGATCATCGCGATCATCATCACGACCGTCGCGAGCACGAAGTAGCGCCGCGGGCCGATCTGACCGACGACGCCCTGGTCCGCCGACCCCACCGCCACGTTCTCAGGTCTGATCACCGCCGGCGCGCGCTGCGCGGCGAGCGCACGGGCGCCGGACTCGAGGCCGTTGACCATGAACGCCGACGCGGCACTCGGCACCGTCGGCTGGATCACGAGGATGGTCGGGCTGCGCCCGCTCCGCACCGCGTCGTCGACGTCGTCCGGCAGCACGAATCCCGCCTCGGCCTGACGGTGGAGGACGGCGTCGCGGATCTCGGCCTCGCTGCGGACGTGCGTGAGCGTCAGGTCGACATTGCTGCCGGCCCGGTCCTGCAGCGACCGCACGAGCGCGGACGTCTCCGGTCCGGCGTAGTAGATCCTGGCCTGAAGAGTCCGTTCCTCGCCGAAGATCGAGTTGTAGAGGACGGCGAGGACGATCGGCATGAGGAGCGAGACGAGCACGCGCGAATCGCGCAGAGCGTCCAGGGCATCCTTGCGGAAGATCGCGAGGACGATCGGCAGACGCATCAAAGCGACCGTCCCGCGAGCGCCACGAACACGTCCTCGAGCGTCCCCTCTTCGGAGTGGATCGTCAGCACCTCGTCGGCGCGCATCCAGTCCGCGAGCCGCGCCGCATCCTCCGGGCCATCGAGATGCAGCCGGTGCTCGCTGCGGTCGCGCAGCAGGACAGTCGCGGTGCGCTCGCCGTAGCGGAGCTTCAGCTCGCGCGGCGTGTCGAGCGCGACGATCTTGCCCTGGCTGAGGAACGCGACGCGCGTGCAGAGCTCGTCGGCCTCCTCCATGTAGTGGGTCGTGAGGAAGATCGTCGTGCCCTGCCGCGCGAGCTGCGCGATGAGCGCGCGCACCTCGCGCGCCGACGTCGGATCGAGCCCGCGGGTCGGCTCATCCATGAAGAGAACGCGCGGCGAGTTGATGAGCGACCGCGCGACCATGAGCCGCTGCTTCATGCCGCTCGAGTACGCCTTGGTCTTTCGTTTGGCCGCATCCTTCAGCCCCACGAGCTCCAGCAGCTCGTCGGCGCGCGTCGCGCGAACGCCGTAGAGCGTCGCGAAGAAGCGCAGGTTCTCGATCCCGGCGAAGCGGTCGTAGAGATTGGGGTCCTCGAAGACCGCGTTGATGAGCGGCTTGATGCGGTCGCGGTCGGCGACGGCGTCGAGACCGGCGACGAACGCGCGGCCCGCCGTTGGACGCGCGCGCCCGGTCAGCATGCGGATCGTCGTCGTCTTGCCCGCGCCGTTGTGGCCGAGCAGGCCGAAGACCTCGCCCTCCGCGACGCTGAAGGTGATGCCGTCGACCGCGCGGACCGCGCCGTAATGCTTCGCGAGGTCCTGGACCTCGACGGCCGCGGCCATGCTCAGCGGCGAAGCCGCGCGATGAAGCTTCCCACGTCGCAGCGCACGTCCGGACGCGCGGCGACCCACGTCGTGAAAACGATCGACAGGCCCCAGTAGCACGCCTGGTAGAGCGTCTCGATCGGATCGCCGAGTGGCTCGATCCAGGCGCGGCGCGCGATCGCGAGGAGCCATGACGCGAGCGCATACGCGACGAGCGCGAGGCCGATGCCGGCCAGGCCCAGAGAGCCACGCGGGCCGCGCAGCCACGCATCGAGCGCGCCGCGCGTGACATCCAAGGCGATGGACGGCGTGACGCCCCGAGCCTCCAGAACCGCGAGGAACTCCGCCTCGTAGCGCTCCCGCCAGGCCGGCGGATAGAGACGCACCAGCCACCTCATGCGCGGGCCAGTCTTCGGATCCCGGTCGACGTCAGCCGTCGCAGACCCGCGAGTTGCGTCTCGAGCAGTCGCCGTCCGGGGTCGCTGAGTCGGTACGGCACGCGTCGATCGCGCGACGGCAACGCCTCGATGTACCCAAGTCGCTCGAGACGGCCGAGAGCGCCGTAGAGAGTGCCGGGCCCGATCGCCGCTCCGGACAGCGCTTTGATGTCCTCCATCATCGCGTAGCCGTGCTTCGGACCTTCCGCCAGACTGACGAGGATCAGCAGCGCCGGCTCGGTGAAGCGACCGAGATCGAGAGTGTCATGTTTCACGTTATATCGCCAAACGTAATAGCGGCGGATCGCGCTGTCAAGCCTGACGGTCGCGCGCCAGGTCCGCCTAGGCGTGACCCGCGATCGGAGTGGCCGGCGCCTCGGCCCCGAGCGGCACGGTGCGTGTCAGAGCGAGCCGGATGAGTGGTTGCGGACGTCGACTGCGGCGCTCTTCTCACTGAGCGCCTCGAACCGCTCGATCTCGGGATGCGTTCGCGCGATGCCCTCGCTGCGGTAGTGCTCGACGGCCTGCGCGAACATCTTCTGAAGCTCGGTGCCGTCGGCGATCGCGGTCGATCCGGCATCCGCGAGAACGAGCGCGAAGGGACCTCCCGAGGTCAGCCTTCGATCGTCGCGGCGTGCACCGACGTCACGTAGGGGAGGTACTGCGCGGCGCGCTCCCAGCTTCGGCCTTCGTCCCGGCTGGACCAGACCTCGCCGTTCGCCGTGCCGAAGTAGATGCCAAGGGGATCGAGCGTGTCGGTATGCATCCCCTCGCGCACCACCCCCAACCGCGCGCCCGCGGGCAGACCCTTGTCGTTGCGGGTCCACGTCGCGCCACGGTCGTTGGTCGAGTACACCGCGATGCCCGGCGGCACCGCCAACCGCTCCGTGTCGTGCAGCGGGATGACATATGCGGTGGCGCGCTCGCGCGGATGCATCGCCGCCGCGAAACCGAAGTTCGTCGGCAGGCCCTCGTTGCGGTTCTGCCAGGTGGTCTCACCCGGCTCGCGCCAGAACACGTCGACGTGCACGCGCATGAAGCGCACGCCGCTCACCTTCGGGTGGGCGAGCAGCTTGTGGATGCACGAGAAGACGTCGGGCCGGTCCTCCTTGCCGCCGCGCTGCTGGTTGTCCTGCACCCAGGACGCGCCGCCGTCGGTCGTCGTGTAGACGCCGCCCGCGCTGATGCCGAGCTGCATCTTGTTGGGATCTTCGGCGTCGATCGCGATGGAGTGCAGGCCGAGACCGCCGGCGCCGGGGTTCCACTTCGCGCGCGACGGGTGATCGTCGAGGGCGGTGTTGAGCTGCCAGGTCTCGCCGCGATCCTCGCTCTTGAACAGCGCGGCCGGCTCGATGCCCGCCCACACGACGTTCGGCGTCTTGGCGTGTCCCGGCTCGATGTGCCAGGTCTGATAGAAGGTGCGATCGGAGCCCTCAGGGAATGCGGGATTCTTCGATGGCTGCCAGGTCTTGCCGAGGTCGCGGCTGTACTCGAGGCGCGCGCCACCCCAGGTCGAGTTGATCGCCGCGTACATCGAGCCATCGCGTGGGTCGTACGCGGCGTGATGGATCGGCGCAGGCCCGCCGAACGGGCCCTCGTGCGTCCACGTCTTGCGATCCGCGTCGCCACGCAGGATGTACAAGCCCTTCTTCGTTCCGACCAGTAGCACGACTTGCTTCGCCATGACGTCCCCTCCTGATCTGTCCGCCCGACAGGGCGGGAATGGACCTAACCGCCCGAGAGAGCGGGAATGACGTGCACGATGTCGCCGTCGCGGAGCGTGGTGTCCTCGCCGTCCAGGAAGCGCATGTCCTCCTCGTTCACGAAGAGGCTGAGGTGCGCGCGCAGCCGGCCATGCTCGTCACGCAGCCGTTCGGCGAGCGACGGATGCACGCGGACGAGCTCCTCCAGCGCTTGCCGCAGCGTCGTGGCGTCGAGCGTGACGTCGCGCGCGCCGCCGGCGAAACCGCGGTAGGCGCCGTGTAGGAGCACCTTCACCTGAGCATGACGAACGGGAGCGCCCAAGATAGACACAGGCTAGCGAGGACCGCGCCCGAGACGCTTTTCGAGCAGCGCGCGCTCGGCGGGATTCTCGGTCAGCTCGAGCGCCCGCTCGTCGGCCACACGCGCGTCAGCCGTCCGGCCCAGCGCGCGCAGCAGCTCGGCGCGCGTCGCGTGGAACAGGTGATAGCCCCCGAGCTCGCCGGATAGGGCATCGACCTCGGCGAGGGCGGCCTGCGGACCATCGACGTGCCAGAGCGCGATCGCACGGTTGAGACGCACGACCGGGGTGTCGCTGAACGCGAGGAGCGAGTCGTACGAACGCAGGATCTCCGGCCAGCGCGTGGTCTCCCAGCTCTTCGCATCCGCGTGCGCGCCCGCGATCAGCGCCTGCAGCTGATACGGGCCGGGACCGCGCATGCGGAGGAAGCGCCCGACCAGAAGGAAGGTCTCGTCGATCCGCGCCCGATCCCACCGCGAGCGATCCTGATCGCGCAGGAGGACCAGCCCGCCGTCGGCGTCGAACCGCGCGTCGGCGCGCGCGAGGTTGAAACGCATCAGCGCGAGCAGACCGAGCACCTCGGGCTCATCGGGCATGAGGCGCGCGAGCAGCGACGTGAGCCACTCAGCCTCGGTCGCGAGATCGCGGTCGGTCGCGCCGCGCGAGCCGGTCGCGAGGTAGCCCTCGTTGAACATGAGATAGAGGACGGCGAGCACCTCGCCGACGCGGTCGGGCAGCTCGTGCCCCTCGGGCACGCGGAAGGGGATCTTCGCGTCGACGATCTTTCGTTTCGCGCGCACGAGACGCTGCGCGATCGTCGATTCGGACTGCAGGAACGCACGCGCGATCTCGGCCGTCGTGAGGCCCGCAACGGAGCGCAGCGTGAGGGCCAGCTGCGCTTCGCGTGAGAGCGCGGGGTGGCAGCAGGTGAAGATGAGCTCGAGGCGCTCGTCCGGCATCGTGCTCGTGGTCGGCACCGACTCCTCCAGCTGCGCGATCTTCTCTTCGTAGCGTTTCGCGCGCCGGATCCGGTCGATGCCCTTGCGGCGCGCGGTCGTCATGAGCCACGCCCCGGGGTTGTCCGGGATGCCCGAGCGTGGCCAGTGTTCGAGCGCGGCGACGAGCGCGTCCTGAACGCACTCTTCCGCGAGATCGAAGTCGCCGAGGCTCCGCACCAGGGCCGCGGTGAGCCGGCCGGCCTCCTCACGGAAGACGGCGGCCACCGCGTCCTGGGTGATCGTCGTCGCCTTAGTGCTCCACGATCGGACGGATCTCGATGCTGCCGGGGAACGCCTTCGCGACGCGGATCGCCTCGTCGAGGTCCGGCACCTCGATCATCGCGAATCCTCCGACGTGCTCCTTCGATTCGATGAACGGCCCGTCGAAGACCTGCATCGAACCGTTCACGCGGCGCACGGTCGTTGCGGTCCGCTTGGGCTGCAGCTCCGCGCCGCTCTTGAGGATGCCGCGCGTCTCGAGGTCCTTCGACCAGCGGGTGATCTCGGCGTACACGGCCTCGACCTCTTCCTTCGGGCGATCGCGGAACGACTCGTCGTTGACGAACATGAATACGTACTTCGCCATGTCCTATCCCTCCCGGATCGGCCGGATCTCGATGGCGTATCCAGGCCAGGTCTTCGCCAGCGCGATCGCCGCGTCCTTGTCCGGCAGCTCGAAGATGCTGAAGCCCCCGACGGACTCCTTCGCCTCGATGAACGGACCGTCGATGACGGTCGTCTTGTCCGAGGACTTGCGGACGGTCGTGGCCGTCCGTGTCGGCTGGAGCTCGGCGCCGCCGTCCACGATCTTCGAGCCGTTCGTCTCGAACCACTTGAAGATGTCCGCGTAGACCTTCTGCTGCTCGGGCGCTGGGGCGGTCTGGTATTCGACGCCATCGTCCAGGAACAGGAATGCGTACTTCGACATCGGCTGATCCTCCTTGGCCGTTCTGCAGGTACGACGAACGGTCCTCCCCGAGATAGACAGGCTAATGAGGCGCGCCGCGGCCTTCCGCGTCTAGCGCGACAGATGGGCGGGCGGCCAACCGCCGGGCGGCACCGCACCACGCTCGAGCTGCAGCAGTCGCCGCTTCGCCTCCAGGCCGCCGGCGTAACCGCCGAGCGTCCCGTCGCTGGCGACGACGCGGTGGCAGGGGACCACGATGGGGATGGGGTTGTCGCCGATCGCGCCGGCCGCGGCCCGGTAGGCGCGGTCGTTCCCGGTCTCGTGGGCGACCTTCGCGTACGTGATGAGCTCCCCGTAAGGAACGCGCGCCGTGACCGCGAGCACTTTGCGCTGGAACGGTGTCAATGGCGACAGGTCGACGGCGACGTCGAAGGCGCGGCGCTTCCCGCTCCAGTACTGATCGAGCTCGCGCGCGACGTCGTCCACACGCCGCGCGTCCGGAAGGACGCCGGGTCCATAGGTGCGCACGATGCGCCGCAGCTCGAGCGGGGACGGCTCGGCGCCGTAGTGGATGTTCAGGACACCCCGTGGACCGACCGCGACCCACAGCGGTCCAAGCGGCGAATCGACGATCCGGTATCCCACCGTTTCGAGACCCTCGCGGCGAGCCCGCCGCACCAGACGTTCGCGTGCTTCCGCGACGATCGGACCGAGCTCGCTCATCGCATCGCCTCCTTTACCTTCTTCATCGCCTCGGCCACGCGCGAGCGAGCCGCTTCCTCGCTGCACTCGAGTGCGTGCGATACCTCCGCGTACGACAGCCCCTGCACCTTGCGCAGCACGAACGCCGCGCGCTGACCGGTCGGCAGCGCCTTCACCGCGGTCGCGAGATCCGCGAGCGACACGCCGTCGCGCTCCGGTGCCGCGAGTGGAAGGTCCCCGAGTCGCACGAGTCGCCTCGCGCGTCTGCCCCGATCGATCGCCTTGTTCGTCGCGATCCGGTAGAGCCACGCCCGCTCGGATCCTCGTCGCGGCGGCGGCCAGGCGCGGAACGCCGCGAGGAAGGTGTCCTGATAGACGTCATCCGCGTCGTCGCGATCGCCGGTGAGCCGCAGCGCGTACGCGAAGATCTCGCGTTCGTGCTGCTCGAGCAGCTCGCCGAAGGTCGCCGGAGGTGTCATTCGTCCTGTATAGAACGCTGACACGAGCATCGGCGTGAGATGTCCTATCGTCGCGTTCTTGGTGAAGAGGGAAAGCGCTGGGGCTCTCGTGTTGGCATTCCTGGTCGCCTCGTGTGGCGGCACGGCGACCCCGACCGGCACGACGGCGAGCCGCGCGCCCGCGACGAGAGCGGCGGCCGCTGCGAGCGCCGCCGCGACCGGCGCGCCATCCGCCACAAGCCCGTCGTTCGCTCAGATCCTGAGCTCGGCCAAAGCGACCGAATACAAAGTGACCTACAAGCTCACCGCTACCGGCGGCGCCGAGGGCTTCTCGGGCGAGCAGTCGTGGTACTTCAAGCCACCGAGGGCGCGCTTCGACTTCAAGAGCAGCGCCTCCGGCCAGACGGCGACGGTCTCGCTCTACTCGCTTCCGGACGGCACCTTCATGTGTTTCGGCGGCACGGGCCAGGCCGCGCAATGCATCGGGATGTCGGGCCTCGACACCGCGCTCCAGCAGAATCCCGCGGCCCTCTACCAGGAGTCGTTCATCGAGCATCCCGAGCAGTTCAGCGGCGTGCTGGTCGAGACGCGT